>NZ_JANLOG010000047.1:0-86677 GCF_025466205.1 Pseudomonas sp. 13B_3.2_Bac1 | reverse complement strand
TATTGTGGGTCAGCCTTGCGGATCGACTTGATCGAGGATGCGGTTAACCGACAGCTCAGCTAGCGATTTTTAAACAGACCAAAGAGGTAGGGTGGCTGGGGGGGCCTCTTCGCGAGCAAGCCCGCTCCCACAGTTGGATTGGGTGCAGGCAGTTGGAGATTGGTCGGCTCGTAGGCCGCCATCGCTGGCAAGCCAGTTCCCACAGTTGGATTTGGTGTAGTGTAGTTGGAGATTGGTCAGCTCATAGGACGCCATCGCTGGCAAGCCAGCTCCCACATTTTGGATTGGGTGCAGGCAGTTGGAGATTGGTCGGCTCGTAGGCCGCTATTGCTGGCAAGCCAGCTCCCACATTTTGGATTGGGTGCAGGTAGTTGGAGATTGGTCGGCTGTCAGGCCGCCATCGCGAGCAGGCTCACTCCTACAGTGGGATTGGGTGCAGGCAGTTGGAGATTGATCGGCTCATAGGCCGCTATCGCTGGCAAGCCAGCTCCCACATTTTGGATTGGGTGCAGGTAGTTGGAGATTGGTCGGCTGTCAGGCCGCCATCGCGAGCAGGCTCACTCCTACAATGGGATTGGGTGCAGCCAGTTGGAGATTGATCGGCTCATAGGCCGCCATCGCTGGCAAGCCAGCTCCCACATTTTGGATTGGGTGCAGGCAGTTGGAGATTGTTCGGCTCGTAGGCCGCCATCGCTGGCAAGCCAGCTCCCACATTTTGGATTGGGTGCTGGTAGTTGGAGATTGGTCGGCTCGTAGGCCGCCATCGCGAGCAGGCTCACTCCTACAGAAAAGCAAAAGCCGACCACATGCTTTTCACCACTCAACAGGATGAGCGCAAGCTCGGCTGCAGCTCTTGATCTTGCCGTGCCGGCCCCATCGGCAGGCTGAGTGGAGGGGTTCATCCGGGGGTGGGAGCGCAGCGACCGTTTGGCGAAGCCAAATGCATCGAGAGGAGGTGCAGCGAAGCAAACCGGAGGCGATGCCCCCGGATGAACCCCGCAACGAAGGAACCCGAGCCTAAGCGAGGGCCGGACGCCGGGGCCAAGCCTTTTGGTTACTTTTCGGCGTCTGGAAAAGTGACTAGCCGTAAGGGCGAAACCGCCAGCCGCCACACCCCAAAAAACGGATAAACCCCCAAAACCCCAGGAACATGGTCGGCCCAAAGGCCGCCAAGTCCAAAACCATCAAGCGTCGCGACGCACTCGGAACCAAGCCGCATACAAAGCAGGCAAAAACAAAAGCGTCAAAGCCGTAGCCACAATCAACCCCCCCATAATCGCCACCGCCATCGGCCCAAAAAACACACTGCGCGACAAAGGAATCATCGCCAACACCGCCGCCAAAGCCGTCAAAACGATCGGCCGAAACCGCCGCACCGTCGCCTCGATAATCGCCTGCCAGGGCCTGAGCCCCGAAGCAATATCCTGCTCGATCTGATCCACCAGAATCACCGAGTTACGCATGATCATCCCCGACAGCGCGATCGTCCCCAGCATCGCCACAAACCCGAACGGCTGGCGGAACACCATCAGAAACAACACCACCCCGATCAACCCCAGCGGCGCCGTCAGAAACACCATCGCCGTGCGCGAAAAACTGCGCAGTTGCACCATCAGCAACGTCAGCACCACCACAATGAACATCGGCACCCCGGCATTCACCGACTTCTGCCCACGCTCCGAGTCCTCCACCGTACCGCCAACATCCAGCAGATACCCGTCAGGCAATTCGGCGCGAATCGGATCCAGCGTCGGCTGAATCTGCTGCACCAGCGTCGCCGGCTGCTCCTTGCCGTAAATGTCCGCGCGCACCGTCACCGTTGGCAACCGATTGCGATGCCAGATGACGCCTTCCTCAAACCCATATTCCAGCGTGGCAATCTGCGACAACGCCACACTGCGCCCGTTATCCGTCGGCACCGCCAGGCTCGGCAACAGCGACAACTCGGTGCGCTCATGCACGGTGCCGCGCAGCAGAATCTCGATCAGTTCGTTGTCCTCGCGGTACTGGCTGACACTCGACCCGGTCAGCGAACTCTGGAGGAATTTCGCCAGATTGGCCGTGCTCACACCGAGCGCCCGGGCACGGTCCTGATCGATGTTCAGGTACACCACCTTGCTCGGTTCTTCCCAATCCAGGTGCACGTTGACCACGTGCGGGTTCTCGCGCACCTTGGCCGCCACTTTGCGCGCCAAGGCGCGGACCTCTTCGATGTGTTCACCGGTGACGCGGAACTGCACCGGATAGCCAACCGGCGGGCCGTTTTCCAGACGCGTGACCCGCGAACGCAAGGCCGGGAATTGCTCGTTCAACGTGTCGATCAACCAGGTGCGCAGGGTCTCGCGCTCCTCGATGTTTTTCGCCAACACCACAAACTGGGCGAAGCTCGCCGCCGGCAGTTGTTGATCCAGCGGCAGGTAGAACCGCGGCGAACCGGTGCCGACATACGCCACATAGTTGTCGATGCCGGCGTGATCCTTGAGCATCGCCTCCAACCGTTTGACCTCGGCCGTGGTGTTGGCCAGCGACGCCCCTTCAGCCAGTTTCAGATCGACCATCAATTCGAGCCGGTTGGAGGCCGGGAAGAACTGCTGCGGCACGAAACGGAACAGCATCACCGACGCAATAAACAGCCCCACCGTCAGCACAATCACGGTTTTACGGTGCGCGACGCACCACTCCACCAGACGCCGGACCCGTTGATAGAACGGCGTGCCATACGGGTCGGCATGCCCGTCGGTCGTACCGTGTTTGGCGGCATGAATCTTCGCCAGATCCGGCAAGAGTTTTTCCCCCAGATACGGCACGAACATCACCGCCGCCACCCATGAGGCGAGCAACGCGATGGTCACCACCTGGAAGATCGAACGGGTGTATTCGCCAGTGCCGGACTGCGCGGTGGCAATCGGCAGGAAGCCGGCGGCGGTGATCAGCGTGCCGGTGAGCATCGGGAACGCGGTACTGGTCCAGGCGTAGCTCGCAGCCTTGATCCGGTCGAAGCCCTGCTCCATTTTGATCGCCATCATTTCCACAGCGATGATCGCATCGTCCACCAGCAACCCCAACGCCAGCACCAACGCGCCGAGAGAGATCTTGTGCAGACCGATGCCGAGGTAATACATGCAGGCGAAGGTCATCGCCAGCACCAGTGGAATGGTCAGCGCGACCACCATGCCGGTGCGCACACCGAGGGAGAAGAAGCTCACCAGCAACACGATCGCCAGCGCCTCGACCAACACCTGGACGAATTCGCCGACACCGGTTTTCACCGCTGCCGGTTGGTCGGACACCTTGCGCAGCTGCATGCCGGCCGGGAGGTTCTTTTGCAGGCGCGAGAATTCGCCCTCCAGCGCTTTACCCAGCACCAGAATGTCGCCGCCGTCCTTCATCGCCACCGCAAGACCGATGGCGTCTTCGCCCATGAAGCGCATGCGGGGCGCCGGTGGATCGTTGAAACCGCGACGCACGTCGGCGACATCGGAGATGCGGAACGTCCGATCACCGACCCGGATCGGGAAATTCTTGATCTCGTCGACCGTCTGAAAATTCCCCGAGACCCGTAGCTGCACACGCTCGCTGCCGGTCTCGAAGAAGCCGGCGGTGGACACCGCGTTCTGTTCTTCCAGCGCCTGCTGTACCGCCGCCAGTGGCAAGCCAAGGGTGGCGAGTTTGACGTTGGACAGCTCGACCCAGATCTTCTCGTCCTGCAAACCGAGCAGATCGACCTTGCCGACATCCTTGACCCGTTGCAGTTGGATCTGGATACGGTCGGCGTAATCCTTGAGCACCGCGTAGTCGAAACCGTCGCCGGTCAGCGCGTAGATATTGCCGAAGGTGGTGCCGAATTCATCGTTGAAAAACGGCCCTTGAATCCCCGGCGGCAAGGTCTGGCGAATGTCGCTGACCTTCTTGCGCACCTGATACCAGAGCTCGGGAATGTCCACAGAATGCATGGAGTCGCGGGCAATAAAGGTGACCTGGGATTCACCCGGGCGGGAGAACGACACGATGCGTTCGTACTCGCCGGTTTCCATCAGTTTCTTTTCGATGCGTTCAGTGACCTGACGCGAGACTTCCTGCGCAGTCGCCCCCGGCCAACGGGTCTGGATGACCATGGCCTTGAAGGTGAACGGCGGGTCTTCGCTCTGGCCGAGTTTGGTGTAGGACAAGGCGCCGACGATGGCCAGCAAAAGCATCAGGAACAGTACGATCTGGCGATTACGCAGCGCCCATTCAGAAAGGTTGAAGCGCATCGGGACTTACTCCTTGTCCGCCAGATTGACCACACGGTTGGAGCGATCCACAGGCCGCACCTGCTGACCTTCGAGCAATACGTGAACGCCGGCGGCGACTACCCAGTCGCTGGCGTTGAGGCCTTCGAGCACCGGCACGCTTTTCTCGCCGAACGGGCCGATGCGCACCGGGGTCTTTTTCAGGGTGTTATTGGCGCTGACGACCCAGACGTAGGTCGCGCCGTTTTCCGCGGTGAGGGCCGAGAGCGGCACCGACAGCGGCACGGCATCCGCCGATTGCACAAACACCCGGGCGCTCTGGCCGAGTTCCGCCGGGACCTTGCCACTGGTGAACGAGATGCGTGCAGCGAAGGTACGGGATTTCGGATCGGCTGCCGGCGACAGTTCACGAATCTGCCCGGCGAAGCGCTGGTTCTGCTGGGTCCACAGTTCAACGGACACTGGCTGGCCGACCTTGAACCGCCCGAAGCTCTGCTCCGGCAGGCTGATCGACACTTCGCGCTCGCCATCAGTGGCGAGGGTGAACACGGTTTGCCCGGCGGCAACCACTTGCCCGACTTCCACCGAACGCTTGGCCACCACGCCGTCCTGCGGTGCGCGCAGCACGGCGTAACTGGCCTGGTTGGTCGAGACGTTGAATTCGGCTTTGATCTGCTTGAGACGGGCTTCGCCGGAGCGGTAGAGGTTTTCCGCATTGTCGTAGGCGGAACGGCTGACCATCTGCCGCTCCATCAGGGTCTTGTAGCGGTCACGCTCGGCGCGCACCAGATTCAGATTGGCTTCAGCGGCGGCGACCTGTGCGCGGGTGGCTTCCAGTTGCAGGCGCACATCCTGCGGATCGAGTTCGGCCAGTGGCTGATCGGCTTTGACCCGCTGACCTTCTTCGACCAGTCGTCGGCTGACTTTGCCGCCAATGCGGAACGCCAGATCGGGTTCGTAGCGCGCGCGTACTTCGCCCGGATAACTTTCCATCGCCTGCGCCGAAGGCTCTGGCTGCACCACCATGGCCGGTCGAACGCTGACTTGCGTCGCCTCTTCCTGACCGCACGCGGACAATAAAAAAGCCAGGCTGACTGGCACGGCAAACGACAACGCATGGCGGAACATGGTGACGGACCTTTCGCTAATGGTGCTTGGAATATTTATACTGGCCGGTATGGTATTAATAGCAAACTCACCAGTCCAGTATTAAAAGCGAAGAATGTCGAACAATCTTTCAGCTCCAAACGGTCCGGGCCGTCCGAAGGACCCGGCCAAGCGCCGGGCGATCCTCGATGCGGCGAAAACCCTGTTTCTGAGTCACGGCTACGCCAACACCAGCATGGACGCGGTGGCCGCCGAGGCTGGCGTGTCGAAACTGACGGTTTACAGCCATTTCAACGACAAGGAGACGCTGTTCTCCTCCGCCGTGATGGCCAAATGCGAGGAGCAGCTACCGCCGCTGTTCTTCGAATTGCCCGCCGGAATCCCCGTGGAAAAAGTGTTGCTGAACATTGCCCGGGGCTTTCATCAGCTGATCAACAGCGACGAGTCGGTGAATCTGCACCGCTTGATGATGGCGCTGGGTACGCAAGATCCGAAGCTGTCGCAGATTTTCTTCGAAGCCGGTCCCGAGCGCATGGTGCAAGGGATGGAGCGACTGCTGAAACGCATCGACGAAACCGGCGCGCTGCGCATCGATCAGCCGCGTAATGCGGCCGAGCATTTCTTCTGCCTGATCAAGGGCGCGGGGAATTTTCGCTTGCTGTATTGCTGCGGTGAGCCGCTGAGCGAAGAGGCTTCAGAGAGTCATGTGCAGGAAGTGGTGGGGTTGTTCATGCGGGCGTATCGGCCCTGATTCTGCGGTGTTTTTGCGGACGCCTTCGCGAGCAAGCTCGCTCCCACATTGGATTGCATTTCAAATGTGGGAGCGAGCTTGCTCGCGAATGGACGCAACTCGGTCTCAGGGTTTCAACGCTTTCTTCGGGTAAATGTCATACCGACTGGATTTACCATCCAGCGCATGGCTCGGTTTCGGCCCCTCGATGCACGGCGCCTTGCGCGGACGCTTGACCACCACCCGATGCGTCGCCAGTGCCAATGCCGCTTCGAGCAGCGCCGGTGCATCCGGATCATCCCCGACCAGTGGCCGGAACAGGCGCATTTCCTTCTTCACCAGCGCGGTTTTCTCGCGGTGCGGGAACATCGGGTCGAGGTAGATCACCTGCGGCGGCTCGCCCTCCCAGTTGCGCATGACTTCGATGGAGTTGCCCTTGAGCAGCTTCATCCGCGCGACAATCGGCGCCACGTCGAAATCTTCCGCCGCCCGCGCCAGACCATCCTCCAGCAACGCGCCGATCAACGGCTGACGCTCGATCAGGCTCATCTCGCAGCCCAGACTGGCCAGCACGAACGCGTCCTTGCCCAGCCCCGCCGTGGCATCCAGCACCCGTGGGCGCACGCCTTGGGCGATACCGACCGCCTTGGCGATCATCTGCCCGCTGCCGCCACCGTACAGACGCCGATGCGCCGCGCCACCCTCGACGAAGTCCACGCGCACCGGCCCCGGTGCATCCGGGCCGAGCTGTTGCAGCTGCAAACCCTGCTCGCCGACCTGCAAGGCGAACTCGCCGTCGGCCACCTGCAGCGGCAGGCCCAGACGCTCGGCCCACTGCTCGGCCTGCGCTTCAAACGTCGGGGCAAGGGCCTGGACATGGATGCGGCAGGCCGCGGGTTGCTCAATCATGAAAACACGCTCAAAAAAGTTAAGGATCGGCAAAAAGTGGCCGATAAACCAATCAACGCGCATTTTGCCAGAGCTGAGCGTCAACCGAAAAAAATGTCAGGCATTCTTCCCACATCGATTGGCTACATTTCGCCCAAGGGCGACTTCAGCCGTCATAACACTCAAGCATTGGGCGGCGTCAGTCACCTGTGGCAGGATTTCTTTGCCCAGGCTCTGGCCGAACAGACGAGTGATGTGGTGCCGGCCTGTGGCACCTTTCCACCGGTTGACCTGAACAGCCCGGAAGAACCGACCCTGGGCAGCGAGCTGCACGCGCACATCGTCGAGCAGCGTCAGTGCGACGTGGTCGACACCGAAGTGCGTCCGCCGGAGCCGCTGTTCCTGCCGATCGCCGAGTTCGAAACCGATCTGCTGGACAAGCCGTTCCCACCGTTCCCGCCAGAAGAACTCAAGGCTCAGCAAGAGCAGCAGGATTTCGACAGCAGTTGGGTCCGGCCGATCGTGATCAACAACGGTCAGCCTGTGCCAGAGCCTGGCCCGGCGCCGCAGAAAAAGCCGCTGTACCTGCCGATTGCCGAATTCGATCTCGATCTGCTGCAAAAACCTTATCCGCCGTTCCCGCCGGAAGAAATTGCCGAGCAACAGAAGGCACTGGACTTCGATAACGGCTGGGCGCGCCCGATCGTCCTGCAGAACCTGCGCCTCGCCGCCTGACACCTCAGCGACACACGCTCCAGCGCCCGACATCGACATGGAAGTGATTGCGATGGGCGGCGTTGTAATCCGGACTCAACACCACACTGAACGCCTCGCAGGCGCCGTCGCGCACCTGCCGCAGAAACCGTGCGTCCTGATTCTGTTTCGGCCAGTCCTTGAGCACGCTGATGCTGCGCCCGTCCGCCAGACGAAAACCGGCAATGTCCAGCGCATCGGCACTGGCATGCCGGCTGAGCGCCCCGCTCTCGCGGTTATAGACATTGCGACAGGCAAAGCTGCCGAGGTGATCAAGCCGCGCCACCCTCTGCCCGTAAACAGATTGCGCGGCGGGTTGCAGGGTATGCCGCTCAAACATCGCGTAAGCCACCGCCAGCGGGCAACTGGCGAGGAAGCTGCTGCTCAGCGCCACCTCGCCGCCCTGCACGCGCACGGCGTCAATCAAAGGACACTTGGCGTCGGGGCTGTCGGCTTGCGCTGTGACCCGCAGACCCGAGCTGCTCAGGACTTGTGCGCATAACTCGGGATTGCCGCGCAGGCGCATCAGTTTGAAACCGGTCAGCCAGTTCGGCGCGGCCTTCACGTCCAGCGGCGCCCACGGATTCCACTCGGCCGGTACGTCGAGCCAGCCACGCCAGACGCTGACCACGGCGCCAGCAATCATCAACAGTACCGACAGCGCGATCCAGCGGCCCATGCTCAGCCTTTGAAAAACTGATTGGCCTTGGCGTAAGGCATCGATTGCGACGTGAAGCCGAACGTGCCGTGCTGCTGGATTTCTTCTGCCGCGCGGAAGAACTCACCGAACGCCGCCAGGGCCAATGCCGAACCGGTACTGATGCGCCGCACGCCCATTTCTTCGAGATCCTTCACGGTCAGTTTCAAACCGCCGGACATCAACACATTGACCGGCTTCGGCGCCACTGCGCGCACCACCGCCAGCACCTCTTCGGCGTTACGCAAACCCGGCGCGTACAGCACGTCGGCGCCGGCCTCGGCGAAGGCTTGCAGGCGGCGAATGGTGTCGTGGATATCGGGATTGCCGTGCAGGTAGTTTTCCGCGCGAGCGGTCAGGGTGAAAGGAAATGGCAGTGTGCGCACGGCGGCGACGGCGGCTTCGATACGTGCCACGGCATGTTCAAAGCAGTAAATCGGTGCGTCGGCACGGCCCGTGGCGTCCTCGATCGAACCGCCCACCGCGCCGGCCTCGGCGGCACGCAGCAAGCTTTTGGCGCACTCGGCCGGGTCATCGGCGAAACCGTTTTCCAGGTCCACCGCCACCGGCAGATCGGTGGCCGCGACAATTGCCCGGACATTGGCCAGGGTGTCATCGAGACTCAAGGCGCCGTCGGCCTTGCCTTGGGAAAATGCGTAACCGGCACTGGTGGTCGCCAACGCCTGATAGCCCAGACTGGCGAGCATCTTCGCCGAGCCGGCATCCCACGGGTTGGGAATCACGAAAATCCCCGCACCTTCATGCAGGGCTTTGAAGGCTTGGGCTTTGCGGGCTTGTTCGTTACGGGCGTGGGCGTCCATCGGCAGGCTCCTGAGCAGGGAAAATCCGCCTCAGAGCAAGCCGAGTTGCTCGGCGGCGGGTTCTCTGTATAGCTCAGGCAGGGATGGCAGGCCAGGCAAACGTTGCATCAATTGTGCGTGAAAACGTTGCGCCAGCTTCGCCGCCATGACGTTGTCGGCGGTGTGCAGGAAGATGTAGGGCGTGCGGCCCTCTTCGATCCACTCGGCAATTTTCGCCACCCATGGCACCAGGAACGGGTCGTTGGCCTCAAGCTCGGGGTGGCCGATGAAGCGCACCTGCGGGAACTGGGTGAACGCCGCCGGACGGGTCGGTACCCGGGGCTTTTTAGATTGCGCGTGGATCACCGAAGACTCTGTCGACAGGCAACTGAACAGCGCCCGTGGATCGAGGCAGATGCGTTCTAAGCCACGGTCGAGCAGCAAGCGATTGAGCAGGCGTTCGCTCTCACCCTTGGCGAAGAACTGCTCGTGACGCACTTCTACCGCCAGCGGCCGGTCCAGCGCGTCGATGAACGCGGTCAGCTCCGGCAGCCGATGCGGGGTGAAGCTTTTCGACAGTTGCAGCCACAGCGGCGAAACACGTTCGCCGAGCGGGCTGAGCAGGTTGACGAAAGTTTCGGCGGCAGTCAGTTGATCGCGCAGGTCACCGCTGTGGCTGATGTCGCCGGGGAACTTGGCGGTGAAGCGAAAGTTTTCGGGCATGGTCTCGGCCCAGCGCTGCACGGTGGCCGGCGACGGGCTGGCGTAGAAGGTCGTGTTGCCTTCGACGGCGTTGAACACTTGGGAGTAAAGAGCGAGGAAGTCGGAGGTCTTGGCGTCTTCGGGGTACAGATACTCGCGCCAGGCGTTTTCACTCCAGGACGGACAACCGAGGTAGTAAGGCAGATCCATCAGATGTACAGGTCGAGGCCCAGCACATCCGCATCCCAATCGACAAAACCGGCGGTGCTCAGGTAGCTGGCGAGGGCCATCGCTACGCTTTTGCTCATGGCGCGGTGATAAATCATGTCTTGCTGACGGGCAGGCAGATTGGCAAGGCGTTGTGCGGAGGCTTTGGCAGCGCGGGCGGCCAGTTGCTCTTCAGTCGGGAATTCCAGCTCGCCGTCGATATCGTCGACGGATTCATCCAGCGCCACATTGCCTTTGCGAGGCTTGCGCTTGATGGGGTAGGACTGAGAGGAGAGGCCGTCTATACGCATAAATTCATGCTCGGTATCGATGATGGCAATTTAGCGGCACTTGACCGACTTAGCAAACTGCCGAGTGATAACTAGAACACATAAAGCGTAAAAGGTTTAAAGCCCGGGGTTGGAAACTGACGATTGGCAGTGACTTTAAGTGAACACCGGATCTGTGGGAGCGGGCTTGCTCGCGAAAGCGGTGTGTCAGGCACCTGGATAGAGACTGACATGGCCTCTTCGCGGGCAAGCCCGCTCCCACAGGTTTTGTGGTGAATCAGCGAGCCTTCGGGGTGGCGACTTTGTCGCGCAGATAAACCGGTTGCGCATCATCGGCAGGGATCGACTCACCGCGTTCCCAGGCAAACCGCGCCAGGGTCAGCAGGTCTTCAGCGTGAGGCAGCATGCCGGCGTCCTGACCGGACAGACTGACCGCGATCCGCTCACCATAGCCCCAACCGGTACCGGCACCGAACCATTCGCCGCTGGCATCGGCCGGCAATGCCGCCACTTCCGGCGGCAGTACCGCTTCGACACCGACCAGACGCATCTCGCCCGCGGTTTCGCGGTAGCAGCCCCAATACACTTCATCCATCCGCGCATCAATGGCCGCCGCAACCTGGCTCACGCCGTGTTCGCGATACGCACGTTGCGCCAGTACGGCCAGGTTCGACACCGGCAGCACCGGACGATCCAGCGCGAACGCCAGCCCCTGCACCACGCCGATGGCAATCCGCACGCCGGTAAACGCACCCGGCCCGCGACCGAACGCGATGGCGTCCACCGCTTGCAGCGTGGTGCCGGCATCGGCCAGCAGTTGCTGGATCATCGGCAGCAGTTTCTGCGCGTGCAAACGCGGGATCACCTCGTAATGGCTCGTGACCTTGCCGTCATGCAGCAAGGCAACGGAGCAAGCTTCGGTCGCGGTGTCCAGGGCCAGCAAGGTGCTCATCGATGTATCCAAAACAGGTGGTGGAAAAAGTGCGTCAGTATAAACAACTACGGCCCGCAAGCGGGCCGAGGATGATGCAGCCAATCAGCTTTTTCAGCTCAGCGCTTCGAGCACCTTGGCGGTGATCGCTTCCACCGAACCAACGCCCGGGATGTGGCTGTACTTCGGCTTGCCGTTGGCAGCGGAGAGCTTCTGGTAGAAGTCCACCAGCGGCTTGGTCTGCGAATGGTAGACCGACAGGCGATGACGCACGGTTTCTTCGGTGTCGTCCTTGCGCTGCACCAGATCGTCGCCGGTAACGTCGTCTTTGCCAGCCACTTTCGGCGGGTTGTAGACGATGTGGTAAACGCGGCCGCTGGCCTCGTGAACGCGACGACCGGCGATACGCTGAACGATTTCTTCGTCCTCAACAGCGATTTCAACCACGGCGTCCAGCTCGACACCGGCGGTTACCAGTGCTTCGGCCTGTGGAATGGTGCGCGGGAAACCGTCGAACAGAAAGCCGTTGGCGCAGTCTGGTTGAGCGATGCGATCCTGCACCAGCGCGATGATCAGGTCATCCGACACCAGACCGCCGGCATCCATGATGCTCTTGGCTTGAACGCCCAGCGGAGTGCCGGCCTTGACCGCAGCACGCAGCATGTCGCCGGTGGAGATTTGCGGAATGCCGAATTTCTCGGTGATGAACTTAGCCTGAGTACCTTTACCGGCCCCGGGAGCTCCCAGCAGAATGACGCGCATCGATGTGCTCCTCAATTTTTTATATAGAAAACAACAGGATTCGCCTCTTGGGGCGGATCTTAAAAATATGGGTCGTGGCCGCACAAACGGCCAAAGGCTGATCAAGATACACAGCAGGCTGCGCCCACACAAGACGCCAAAAGTCGGAGAAACCGCCGCCTGCCGCGACCTTGCGAGCCGGTGAGCCAAGTCGCAACCCCATCACTAACTGTCGCCTGCCCGCACTTGCTCCCCGTATACAAAGCGACACCCGGCCTGTGCACCGGGCGCCTGACACGACAGCAAAAACCTTAGCCGGTATTACGCAAACCGGCGGCGATCCCCGCCACAGACACCAGCAGCGCCTGTTCCACCGGGCTGCCCTGCTCGACATTCTGTTGCCGCGAACGGGCCAACAGTTCGGCCTGCAATAGATGTAGCGGATCGAGATAGGTGTTGCGCAGACGGATGAATTCCAGGGTGTCCGGGCTATGTGCCAGCAGCTGCGACTGGCCGGTCAGGCCGAGTACCACCGCGCACGCCTGCGACAATAGGTCGCGTAACTGCGCGCCCAACGGCAGCAAGTCCGGCTCGACCAGACGCTGATCGTACGACAGCGCGATGTCGGCGTCGGCCTTGGCCAGAACCATTTCCAGCATGTCGATACGGGTGCGGAAGAACGGCCACTGTTCGCGCATCTGCCCGAGCAGTTCGCCCTCGCCACGCGCCAGCGCCTTGCTCAACGCGGTTTCCCAGCCGAGCCAGGCCGGCAGCATCAGACGGGTCTGGGTCCAGCCGAAAATCCACGGAATCGCCCGCAGACTTTCGATGCCGCCGGCACGGCGCTTGGCTGGGCGGCTGCCGAGGGGCAGACGTCCCAACTCCTGCTCCGGCGTCGATTGGCGGAAATACTCGACGAACTGCGGATTTTCCCGCACCACGGCGCGATACGCGGCGACGCCGTCGGCGGCCAGTTCATCCATCAGGTGGCGCCATTCGGGCGTCGGTGGCGGTGGCGGCAACAACGTCGCTTCCAGCACGGCAGCCAGATACAGATTGAGGTTCTGCTCGGCGATGTCTGGCAGGCCGAATTTGAATCGAATCATTTCGCCCTGCTCGGTGGTGCGGAAGCGCCCCGCCACCGACCCCGGCGGCTGCGACAGGATCGCCGCGTGCGCCGGACCGCCGCCACGGCCCACGGTGCCACCGCGACCATGGAACAACAGCAGTTCGACTTGCTGCTCGCGGCAGATCTCCACCAGCCGCTCCTGGGCGCGATATTGCGCCCAGGCCGCAGCGGTGGTGCCGGCATCCTTGGCCGAGTCGGAATAACCGATCATCACTTCCTGCGGGCCTTGCAGCCTGGCGCGGTAGCCCGGCAGCAGCAACAGACGCTCCATCACCGGCCCGGCGTTGTCGAGGTCGGCGAGGGTTTCGAACAGCGGCACCACGCGCATCGGCCGCAGCACACCGGACTCTTTGAGCAGCAGTTGCACCGTTAGCACGTCGGAGGCGGCGCCTGCCATCGAGATCACGTAGGAACCCAGCGATGCACTCGGTGCGGCAGCGATTTCCTTGCAGGTGGCGAGCACTTCAGCGGTGTCGGCGGACGGTTTGAAATGCGCCGGGAGCAGTGGCCGACGATTGCTCAATTCGCGGGTGAGGAAGCTGATGCGCTGTTCTTCGTCCCAGTCTTCGTAGCGACCGAGGCCGAGGTAGTCGGTGATTTCAGTCATCGCCGAGCTGTGTCGCGTCGAATCCTGACGCACATCGAGGCGCACCAGGAACAGGCCGAAGGTCACCGCCCGGCGCAGGCAATCGAGCAACGGCCCGTCGGCGATCACGCCCATGCCGCATTCGTGCAACGAGTTGAAACACAGTTCCAGCGGATCGAGCAGATCGCGGTTGTTGTGCAACACGTCAGCCGGTGCCGGCGTGCTGGCCGTCAGCGACGCCTGTGCCCAGTTGCGCGTGGCGCGCAGGCGTTCGCGCAATTGCTTGAGCACCGCCCGATAGGGTTCGGCGCTGTCGCCGGCCTTGGCCTTGAGCGCGTCGCTGGCCTGCTGCATCGACAGTTCAGCGGCCAGGTGATCGACATCGCGCAGGTACAGATCGGCAGCCATCCAGCGCGCCAGCAACAGCACCTCGCGGGTCACCGCTGCCGTGACGTTCGGGTTGCCGTCACGGTCGCCGCCCATCCACGAAGCAAAGCGGATCGGCGCCGCCTCCAGTGGCAAACGCAGGCCGGTGGCAGCAAACAACGCCTGATCGGCCTTGCGCATGTGGTTGGGAATCGCCTGCCACAGCGAGTGTTCGATCACCGCAAACCCCCACTTGGCCTCGTCGACCGGGGTCGGCCGGGTGCGGCGGATTTCTTCGGTGTGCCAGGCTTCGGCGATCAGCCGTTGCAGGGTGTTCTGGATCTGCTCGCGCTCGGCGCTGGTCAGGTCGCGATGATCCTGAGCGGCCAGTTGTCCGGCAATCGCATCGTATTTCTGGATCAACGTGCGCCGCGCCACTTCAGTGGGGTGCGCGGTCAGCACCAGTTCGATTTCCAGGCGCGCCAGTTGCCGGGCCAGGGATTCGGCGCTGTGGCCTTCATTGCGCAGGCGGGCGAGCAGTTCCGGGAGCACGCGGGATTCGAACGGCGCCGGCTGCGACTCTTCGCGACGATGAATCAATTGATACTGCTCGGCGATGTTCGCCAGGTTGAGAAACTGGTTGAACGCCCGCGCCACCGGCAGCAGTTCGTCTTCACTCAACTGATTGAGGCTGGCGCTGAGTTCGGCGTCCATCGAGCCACGCCGGTCGGCCTTGGCGCCCTTGCGGATCTGCTCGATCTTGTCGAGAAATCCCTCGCCGTACTGGTCGCGGATGGTATTGCCCAACAGCTCACCCAACAGGTGAACGTCCTCGCGCAAGCGTGCATCAATATCGGTCATCAGCAGTTCTCCAGCGGTAATCGGGACGGCTCAGAAACGAATGCTTTGCCCAGAGAGTGCCGCTCTACGGCGCTTCTTACAAGCAGACGACGAAGGGACTTTAAACCTTGGGGCTTGGAGCTAGTCTCAATAGCAAGCCGTACAACGGCTTGCCGCCGGCCCCGCCGGACACTCACCCAGGCCTGCCACGAGCAGGCACGAAATGAGGTCATCATGAAAATCCGTGAACTCGCCCAGCATTGGGAAGAAAACGCCAAGGGTCGCCTGACCGACACCGGCTACACGATTCATCTGGACGTCGAGGCCGCTGCGCGGCTGGCGGCGATTGCCGAGATGTACCCCAAACGCCACCCGGAAGAACTGCTCGGCGAACTGATCGGCGCCGCGCTCGAAGAATTCGAGGCGAGCCTGCCGTATGTGAAAGGTTCGACCGTGGTCGCCACCGATGAGGAAGGTGATCCGCTGTATGAAGACGTCGGGCCGACACCGCGGTTTCTGGCGCTTTCTCGCCGGCATCTGCAGGATTTATCCGCCGCTGCCGGCAAGCAAAAACACTGACACAACAAAGATCAAACTGTGGGAGCGAGCTTGCTCGCGAATGCGGTATTTCAGCCGACATTGATAGCGACTGATTCACCGCATTCGCGAGCAAGCTCGCTCCCACATTGATCGTGTTCAATTTCAAAAATCGTACATTTTTTACTCGCGCGTACCTCTCCCCGCCTCCAAAGTTCCCGGTTTAGAGCCTTGTCCGTTTGGTCAAAAAAAAATTTGGCGATAGGCCATCTTTTCTGAACTTTTGAAAAACGCCTCCGGTCGGAAGCTGTAACCACGCCTGGAACGAGCGTTTCAAAAACTCGCTTTACACGACGCTCGCGGCTCCTCGACCAGGATGGATTTTCAGTTTTATCAGGAGTTAAACAATGGAGTTGAAGACCATGAAGACCCAAACCTCGTTCTCCCACCTGCGCGGTCTGAAACTGGCTGCTCTGGCTATCGGTACCAGCTTCGTTCTGGCCGGTTGCGCCGGTAACCCACCGACCGAGCAGTACGCCGTGACCCAATCGGCGGTCAACAGCGCCGTCAGCGCCGGTGGTACCGAGTTTGCTGCGGTGGAAATGAAGCAGGCGCAGGACAAGCTGAAACAAGCCGAAATCGCCATGCACGACAAGAAGTATGAACAGGCTCGCACCCTCGCCGAACAGGCCGAATGGGATGCGCGTGTAGCAGAACGCAAGGCTCAGGCCGCCAAGGCCGAACAGGCTCTGAAGGATTCCCAGAAAGGTGTTCAGGAACTGCGTCAGGAAAGTCAGCGCACCGTGCAGTAAGCGCGCATCCCGAATCGCAAAGCTGAAACTTTTATCGATAGAAAGGACGACAAATTATGCGTAAGCAACTGATGATCCCCGCTCTTCTGGCCGCAAGCGTTGCCCTGGCTGCCTGCTCCACTCCGCCTAACCCGAACCTGGAACAGGCGCGCACCAACTACGCCGGCCTGCAGGCCAACCCACAGGCCAGCAAAGTCGCTGCCCTGGAAACCAAGGACGCCAGCGATTACCTGGACAAGGCCGACAAGGCTTATCTGGACAAGCAAGACGCTGCCAAGGTTGACCAACTGGCCTACCTGACCAACCAGCGCGTGGAAGTGGCCAAGCAGACCATCGCCCTGCGCACCGCTGAAAACAACCTGAAGAACGCTGCCGCGCAACGTGCCCAGGCCCGTCTGGACGCTCGCGATCAGCAGATCAAACAGCTGCAGAACAGCCTGAACGCCAAGCAGACTGATCGCGGTACCCTGGTGACCTTCGGTGACGTGCTGTTCGCCACCAACAAGGCTGACCTGAAATCCAGCGGTCTGGTGAACATCAACAAACTGGCGCAATTCCTCCAGGAAAACCCTGATCGCAAAGTGATCGTCGAAGGCTACACCGACAGCACCGGCGCGGCGTCTTACAACCAGTCGCTGTCCGAGCGTCGTGCGACCTCGGTTCAAGTCGCACTGATCAAGATGGGCGTAGATCCTTCGCGCATCGTGGTTCAGGGTTATGGCAAGGAATACCCGGTTGCCGACAACGGCAGCGTCTCGGGCCGTGCGATGAACCGTCGTGTGGAAGTGACCATTTCCAACGACAACCAGCCAGTGCTGCCACGTTCGGCCGTCAGCTCGAACTAAGCGTCACGCAGTAACGCAAAAGCCCCGCCTGACTCAGTCAGGCGGGGCTTTTTTTGGCCATACATATTCCCCTGTGGGAGCGGGCTTGCTCGCGAAAGCGGTGGATCAGTCGGAATATAGAGTGACTGACACACCGCTTTCGCGAGCAAGCCCGCTCCCACAGTTTTGATCGGGTTATTGCTCGAGTTTCTGCGGGGTTTCCTGCCCCATGCAGCGCACGGCTTTTTTCTGCGCGTTGATCAGCACACCGGTCAGGCCTTTCTGCTCGGTATCAAACAGCACCAGCACGCCATCGATGCACTGCGCCACTTGCGGCGCCGGGTCCAGCGAGATTTTGTAGTCTTCACCCGGCACGGTCTTGAGCATGGTGAATTCGTTGAGCAGCAGCGCATCCTCGGGTTTGGCGAAGTGCAGGTAACCGTAGTACCACAGGGCACCGACCGTGCCGAGGATGCTGCAGATACCGGTGATGATCAGCGGGATGGCGTTACGTTCTTCAGTCATTGCGGACTCTCATTTTCAGAATTCGGGGGTTGCGGGTAGTTCGGGATCTCGCCGAGGCGGCGCAGGCCGTTGAAATGCTCGGGGTCTTCCAGATAACGCAGCATCACCTGGCGCCAGAGCGGATCACCGAAGGTCTGCACGTGGCCGCCGCGGGTCAGTTGCAGCACACGCGGTGGCGGCGCTGCCTGATACAGGCGGATGGCGTTGGACATTGGCACCAGTGGGTCGTCGATGCTGTGAAAGATCAGTTTCGGCACGCCCTTGAGCTGCGGCATCGAGTGGATGGCGCTGTCGCCGTCCGGCACCAGCCACGACAGCGGCACCTGGAACGGCCAGGTCAGCCATGAGGTGCTGAGGGCGTACTGGCCGACGCTGCGGTAACTGGCGGGCACACCATCGAGCACGAAAGCCTTGAGCTGTTTTTGCCGCTCGGGGTGCTGCGCCAGCCAGTGCACAGCCATTGAGCCGCCGAGGCTCTGACCGAGCAGGATCAGCGGCTTGCCTTTGACCTCGGGCGCCTGATCCAGCCAGGCGAACGCGGCGTCGATGTCCTGATAGATCGCCGGCAGGCTCGGTTCCCCCTCCGACAAGCCATACCCGCGATAGTCCACCAGCAGCACCTGATAGCCGTTTTTCGGCAACCACCAACTGCCGCCGAGGTGCATCGGCAGATTGCCGCCATTGCCGTGCAGGTGCAGAACCGTGCCCTTGACCTCGACACCGGGTTTGGCCGGCAGCCACCAGGCGTTGAGCTTGAGGCCGTCAGCCGTGGTCAGCGTGACGGTACGGTATTCGAGCTTGGCTTTTTCCGGGGTGAAGATCTGGCCCGGCTCGGGGTAGAACAACAACGAACTGCAACCGCCGAGGGTCAGGAGCAGGCAAAGGATGCCGAGGATTCTCATCCGGTGAAACCTCGCGAAGGAAATTAGCAAAACACATGACCCTGTGGGAGCGAGCTTGCTCGCGAAGGCGGAGTATCAGTCGACATTCAGGCTGAATTGCAGACCGCTTTCGCGAGCAAGCTCGCTCCCACAGGGGTAACTCATCGCCTAGAGGATATTGGAATAATCCGCCTCGATCCGGTCCAGGCTCAGGTGATTGAGGAAGTTGGAGAAGCACATCCACGCCGACAGCGCGTTCATGTCGCGAAACTGTTCCGGCAAATACTTCGGCGGCACCACCAGACCTTCATCGACCAACTGTCGCAGGGTACGCATGTCCTCCAGGGTGGTCTTGCCGCAGAACAGCAGCGGCACCTGTTCGAGCTTGCCTTTACGCACGGCCAACTGAATGTAGTTGTAAACCATGATAAAGCCCTTGAGATAGGACAAGTCTTTGGTGAATGGCAGGCCGGTCGGGGTCGAACCACGGAACACCCGACTGGCGTTGCCGTAGCTTTCGGCCATTTCAAAACCCTGCTCGCGGAAGAACTCGAACACCTGCAAGAAGTCCGCGCCCTCCTCGACCATGTGAATCGCGCGGGTACGGTTGGTCAGCTTGCGCAGGCGACTCGGGTAGGAGGCGAAGGTGATGATTTCCATCAGGATCGCCAGGCCTTCCTGGGTTACCGTCGACGAGGGCGGGCCCTTGGACAGGAAGGTGCAGATCGGCTGGTTCAAGCCGTTGAGGGTGGTGCCGACATGCACCAGGCCTTCGTGGACTTCCAGTGCACGCACGTCGCGGTCGTTGAACAGCGCGTCGGTGCGGATCTTGATGTAGTCGGCGCCCGCCGCCGCGTCGGCGACAATCCCGTCGGACTCGAACACGCGGATGGTTTCCTCGGCCTCGCCGAACACCTTGTTCAAACGCGTTTGCAGCAGGTGCACGGCGTCCTTGGCGGTGAGGATCTTCGGCTCGTCCTTCAGGTCGCCCCGGCCATCAATGTTGTTCAGGTAGTCGGACATCATCAGGCCGAGGTCGGCCAGGGTCGGGTCGCCGGCGTGAAACGCATCGGAGGCGGCGCCGTACAGCTCTTGCGAGATCAGCCCGAAATCCTCGGTACCGCGCGCTTCGAGCATGCGCACCACCATGCGGTATTCCTTGCACATGCGCCGCATGATCTGCCCGACCGGGTTGAACTGGCCGAGCTGGCGGGTGATGTCGCGCTCGATGTTCTGGAATTCCAGTTTGACCTTGCTCGAATCGAAGGACAGCGGCCGATTGAGGTAGTAGTCGCGATCCACCGCCGGCATTTCCTTGCCCTTGGCCTTGAGAAAACCCTTGCGGATATTCTCGTCCCACTTCACCGCATCGAGCACGCGGATCGGCGTCTGCGCCAGCACAATGCGATCGGACAGCGTGCGTATCGTCTGCTGGTAATCGTCCACCCGAAACTCCTGTAGAAAACTGAATTATTTGGCGCGGGCCTGGCGCTGATAGCGTGCGGCTTCGACGAATGCATCGGAATTGGCCGGATCGTCGAGGTAAGCAAAGACCTTGTCGAGACTGCTGTCGACCTGCACGCCGTCACCATCGTCGGTCGGGAATGGCTGACCGTCGAGGGTTTTCTGTTTGATCGCCTGATTGATCTGTTCGAGATCGAGGCTGTACACCACCAACTCGTGTTTGTCGGTGAGTTCGAAACCGGCGATGGTGTATTGGCCACCGTAACGCGCCGGCACTTTCGCCGACATGTACCAGCGACTGCCATGGTGCGACACGGTGAACGGGTACGCCTCGCGCTCGTGGGGTCTGGCCTTGAACCAGGTGATGGCCTGATAGCGATCAGTGCCGACGCGGGTCAGCTCAAGGTTCATCGGCTCGCCCCAGGCATTGGTGCTCGACCATGTGCCCAGCAACCCCTTGGGCGCCGGGGCACTGGCAGGCAGCGGATCCTTGAAGGTCACCAGACAGCCACTGAGCAGCAGGAACGACAAGGCGATCAGCACGCCACGCCAGGCTTTCATTCAACACTCCCTATGAACACGCGTCGCCCTGATGATCCGGCTCAGTCCCCTTGTGGGAGCGGGCTTGCTCGCGAAGGCGGTGGGTCAGTCAACTGAAGCGTTGAATGTGATACCGCCTTCGCGAGCAAGCCCGCTCCCACAGGGGATTTCCATCAGTTGTTACACCGAGGCGAGGACCAGATGCATGTACCGCGTCAGAATCCCGAGCATGTCCTGTTCGGCCAAAGGCTCGGCGTCGTTGAGCAGGCCCTGATATTCCATCCGTCCGATAATCGCCGTCAACACCTTGGCATCTTGCTGCGGTTCACGCGAGCCCAGCACCTGGAACAACTGGCAGGTGCCCTGCAGCAGAATCTGCTGATGCGAGCGCACCAGATCCGCCAGACGCGGGTTGAGCAGCGCTTCCTGGCGGAACGCCTGCTCGGCCATCAGATGCTCGCGGCGATTGACCAGTTGCCGGTGCACATAGTCGGCCATCAGCCGCGCGATGTCGTCCGCCAGTTTCGAGCGCGACTCGGGGCTGCCGTCGCCACTGACGACCATCTCGCGCAGCAGGCCTTCGTTGTTGATCCACAGCTTGGCCATGTAGGCCGCGCTGCGCTCGACGTATTGAGCGAAGGTATCGGTGAGCAGGTCATCGATATCCTTGAAGTAATAGGTGGTGGCCGACAGCGGCACACCGGCCTCGGCCGCCACCGCCCGGTGGCGTACGGCACGCACGCCGTCACGCACGACGATGCGCATCGCCGCGTCGAGAATGTCCTGACGACGCTGCTCGCTGCCCTGTCGGCTGGCCTTGCGGCCCTGGTACTGAACACTTTCAGCGACCGCAGTGGCGATACCCGCTGCACCTTCTTGAGCGATTGCAACCATCACGACTGGACTTCCTCTGCTATTTCAAAAGTAACCAATTGATACATTTGTACCAGACAGGCAATAAAAAGCCGCCTGTTTTAGGCGGCTTTTTAACTGAAACGTTTACGCTTGCGGTCGCATGTGCGGGAACAGGATCACATCGCGGATCGACGGCGAGTTGGTCAGCAACATCACCAGACGGTCGATGCCGATACCTTCACCGGCCGTTGGCGGCATGCCGTACTCCAGCGCACGCACGAAGTCGGCGTCGTAGTGCATGGCTTCGTCGTCGCCGGCGTCCTTGTCGGCCACCTGCGCCATGAAGCGCTCGGCCTGGTCTTCCGCGTCGTTCAACTCGGAATAGGCGTTGGCGATTTCACGGCCGCCGATGAACAGCTCGAAACGGTCGGTGACGTTCGGGTTCTCGTCGTTGCGACGGGCCAGCGGCGACACTTCGAACGGGTACTGGGTGATGAAGTGCGGCTGCTCCAGCTTGTGCTCGACCAGCTCTTCGAAAATCATCACCTGCAGCTTGCCCAGACCCTCGAAGCCCAGCACCTTGGCGCCGGCCTTCTTGGCGATGGCGCGGGCCTTGTCGATGTCGTTCAGGTCATCGGCGGTCAGCTCAGGGTTGTACTTGAGGATCGAGTCGAACACCGACAGACGGGCAAACGGCTCGCCGAAGTGGAACACCTTGTCGCCGTACGGCACGTCGGTGCTGCCCAGAACCAGCTGCGCCAGTTCGCGGAACAGTTCTTCGGTCAGGTCCATGTTGTCTTCGTAGTCGGCGTAAGCCTGGTAGAACTCCAACATGGTGAATTCAGGGTTGTGACGCGTCGAGACGCCTTCGTTACGGAAGTTGCGGTTGATCTCGAACACTTTTTCGAAACCGCCAACCACCAGACGCTTGAGGTACAGCTCAGGCGCGATACGCAGGAACATTTCCATGTCCAGCGCGTTGTGGTGGGTTTCGAACGGCTTGGCTGCGGCGCCACCAGGAATGGTCTGCAGCATCGGCGTTTCGACTTCGAGGAAGTCGCGCTTCATCAGGAAGCTGCGGATGTGCGCGATCACTTGCGAGCGTACGCGGAAGGTCTGGCGCACGTCTTCGTTGACGATCAGGTCAACGTAACGCTGACGGTATCGCTGTTCGGTGTCGGTCAGGCCGTGGTGCTTGTCCGGCAGCGGGCGCAGCGACTTGGTCAGCAGGCGCACATTGGTCATTTCGACGTACAGGTCGCCCTTGCCGGAACGCGCCAGGGTGCCTTCGGCGGCAATGATGTCGCCCATGTCCCAGGTCTTGACGGCGGCCAGGGTGTCTTCGGACAGGGTTTTACGGTTGACGTAGACCTGGATGCGACCGGTCATGTCCTGGATCACCATGAACGAGCCACGGTTGAGCATGATGCGACCGGCAACCTTGACCGGGATAGCAGCCTCGGCCAGCTCTTCCTTGGTCTTGTCCGCGTACTTCTTCTGCAGATCTTCGCAGTAGTTTTCGCGGCGGAAGTCGTTCGGGAAGGCGTTGCCCTTGGCGCGCTCGGCAGCCAGCTTTTCCTTGCGCAGGGCGATCAGCGAGTTTTCTTCCTGTTGCAGGGCTTGCGGGTCGAGTTGTTGGTCGCTCATGTCTTTAGATATTCCATCAGGTTCGTTGCCCCCGGGCCTGGCGGCCCGGGAATCGCCAGCAGGGCTGGCTCCTACAGGGATCGCGTTGCATCAGCGCCCCTGTGTGCGTCTTTTACAGCCCCGATTTCAGGCTGGCTTCCAGGTATTCGTCGATGTCGCCGTCGAGCACCTTGTCGCAGTCGCTGCGTTCGATGTTGGTGCGCAGATCCTTGATCCGCGACGCGTCGAGCACGTACGAACGGATCTGGTGACCCCAGCCGATGTCCGACTTGGTGTCTTCCAGCGCTTGCGACGCGGCGTTTCGCTTCTGCATTTCCTGCTCGTACAACTTGGCCCGCAGCATTTTCATGGCGGTGTCCTTGTTCGCGTGCTGGGAACGCTCGTTCTGGCAGCTGACCACGGTGTTGGTCGGTACGTGGGTGATACGTACGGCCGAGTCGGTGGTGTTTACGTGCTGACCACCGGCACCGGAGGAACGATAGGTGTCGATCCGCAGGTCTGCCGGGTTGATTTCGATTTCGACCTTGTCGTCGATCTCTGGCGAGACGAAAACAGCAGAGAACGAGGTGTGGCGACGGTTGCCGGAGTCGAACGGGCTCTTGCGCACCAGACGGTGCACGCCGATCTCGGTACGCAGCCAGCCAAAGGCGTATTCGCCCTTGATGTGCACGGTGGCGCCTTTGATACCGGCGACTTCACCGGCCGACAGTTCCATGATGGTCGCGTCGAAACCGCGTTTGTCCGCCCAGCGCAGGTACATGCGCAGCAGGATGTTGGCCCAGTCCTGGGCCTCGGTACCGCCGGAGCCGGCCTGGATGTCCAGGTAGGCGTTGTTCGGGTCCATCTCGTGGCTGAACATGCGGCGGAATTCAAGCTTGGCGAGGTTTTCCTCGAGACGGGCCAGCTCGGCGACGACATCGCCCACTGCACCTTCGTCGTTTTCTTCGACAGCCATGTCCAGCAGGTCGCGGCAATCGGCCAGACCGCCGTTCAGTTCGTCGAGGGTATCGACGATCTGCGCCAGCGCCGAGCGCTCGCGGCCCAGCTCCTGGGCGTATTCAGGTTTGTTCCAGACACTCGGATCTTCAAGCTCGCGATTGACCTCGGTCAGACGCTCATGCTTTTGATCGTAGTCAAAGATACCCCCGAATAGTTTCGGAGCGCTCGGACAGGTCCTTGATGGTGTTCAGGATCGGGTTGATTTCCATGACGGGCAGCACTCGTTGGCGAACTTTTGAAAGCCGGCGAGTATAACGTAATCAGGCTGTCACGGCAGCCCGTCTGGCGGCTGTTAAGGCGATTCACTTGACATGGCCTGACGCAGATCCCCTGTGGGAGCGGGCTTGCTCGCGAAGGCGGTGTGTCATTAAGCATCGATGTCGACTGATACTCCGCATTCGCGAGCAAGCCCGCTCCCACAGGGGGATTGCGAACCTATTCGATACCCACCTGATTACGCCCATTGTTCTTCGCCAGGTACAACCCGCGATCCGCCGCCGAAATCAGCAGCCGGCAATCGCTGCCCGATTGCGGCACCATGGTCGCCAGGCCGATGCTGATGGTCAGGCTCGCCCCGTCGCTCGGGGTATTGTGCGGAATCTTCAAGGCCGCCACGGTCTGACGCAGTTTCTCCGCCACCAGGCGTGCGCCGCCCGGCGAGGTGTTCGGCAGCACCAGGGCGAACTCTTCACCGCCGTAGCGCGCCGGCAGATCCGACGGTCGGGCGCTGGCGTCGCGGATCGCTGTGGCGACCTTGCGCAGCGCCTCGTCGCCTTCGACGTGGCCAAAGCTGTCGTTGTAGGACTTGAAGTAATCGACGTCGATCATCAGCAGCGACAACTGGCTCTGGTCGCGCAGCGAACGGCGCCATTCCAGCTCCAGATACTCGTCGAAGTGCCGGCGGTTGGACAGCCCGGTCAGGCCGTCGGAGTTCATCAGCCGTTGCAGCACCAGGTTGGTGTCGAGCAACTGCTGCTGGCTGACGCGCAACGCGCGGTACGCCGCATCCCGCTGCAGCAAGGTCATGTAGGAGCGCGAGTGGTAACGGATGCGCGCTACCAGCTCGATGGTGTCCGGCAGTTTCACCAGATAATCGTTGGCCCCGGCGGAAAACGCCGCACTCTTGATCAGCGGGTCTTCCTTGGTCGACAGGACGATGATCGGGATGTCCTTGGTCGCCGGGTGATTGCGGTACTCGCGCACCAGGCTCAGGCCGTCGAGGCCGGGCATCACCAGATCCTGCAGGATTACCGTCGGTTTGATCCGTACCGCCTGGGCGATGGCCTGGTGCGGGTCGGAGCAGAAGTGGAAGTCGATGTTCTCTTCATTCGACAGCCCACGGCGCACGGCCTCGCCGATCATCGCCTGATCGTCCACCAACAACACCATGGCGGCGTTTTCGTCGGTTTTAATGTCGTCGATCTGTAAATCATTCATGGGCGGTCACCTGAATACTGCGGGGGCCAGGATTGCGGAATAGCCTGTTCATTTGGGGAAAACCTCCAGCAACCGTGGCGCTATCTTTTCCAGTGGGCGGATTTCGACGGCAGCATCGATGGCCGCTGCTGCCTTGGGCATCCCGTAGACCGCACTGCTTTGCTGGTCCTGCGCGATGGTCAGATAACCCTGCTGGCGCATGAGCTTAAGCCCTTGCGCCCCATCGCGTCCCATTCCGGTCAATAAAACCCCGATCGCATCGCCGTTCCAATAACTGGCGACACTTTCGAAAAACACGTCGATCGAAGGTCGGTAGATCTCATTGACCGGCTCGGCGGTGTAGGCCAGCGTGCCGTTTTTCAATAAGCGAATATGGTGGTTGGTGCCGGCCAGCAGCACCGCGCCAGCCTGCGGCGGCTCGCCTTCGCGGGCCAGGCGTACATCGAGGCCGCTGGCGCTGGCCAGCCATTCGGCCATGCCGGCAGCAAACACCTGATCCACGTGCTGCACCAGCACGATGGCCGCCGAGAAATTGCGCGGCAGGCCCTTGAGCAACACTTCCAGCGCTGCCGGTCCGCCGGCAGAAGAGCCGATCGCCACCAGCCGCTTGCACGACGCCGAACTGCGGTGGGGCGTCGGCACCGGACGCGAGCGCGGGGTTTTCTCGCCGATCAGCCAGCCAATGTTGAGGATCTTGCGCAGCAACGGCGCCGCCGCTTCCTGCGCGTTCCCCGCACCAAGGGCCGGGGTATCGACCACGTCCAGCGCGCCGTGGCCCATGGCTTCGAAGACCCGGTGCACGTTCTGCTGGCGGTCGACCGTGACGATGACGATGGCGCACGGGGTTTCGGCCATGATCCGCCGGGTAGCCTCGACGCCATCCATCACCGGCATGATCAGGTCCATCAGGATCAGATCCGGAGTGTTTTCGGCGCACAGTTGCACCGCCTCGGCGCCATCTCTGGCGACCCAGATCACCTGATGCGCCGGCTCGAAGGCCAGCGCACGGCGCAGTGCCTCCACCGCCAGGGGCATATCGTTGACGATTGCGATTTTCATGCCCGCGCTCCTCCAATGAGCTCAACCACTGCATCAAGCAGGGCGTCGTCATGAAAACTGGCCTTGGCTAAATAATAGTCGGCGCCGGCATCCAGTCCACGACGCCGGTCCTCTTCACGATCCTTGTACGAGACCACCATCACCGGCAGCGATTGCAGACGGTTGTCGCGGCGCAACAGGGTGACCAGCTCGATGCCGTCCATGCGCGGCATGTCGATGTCGGTGATCAGCAAATCGAAGTCCTCCGAACGCAAGGCGTTCCAGCCGTCCATGCCGTCTACCGCCACCGCCACGTCGTAGCCGCGATTGAGCAGCAGCTTGCGTTGCAGCTCGCGCACGGTCAGCGAGTCGTCGACCACCAGAATCCGCTTGCGCGCCACTTCGGCGGCCTGATTGCCATAGCGGGCGATACGTTCCAGACGCCCGGTATTGAGCAGTTTGTCCACCGACCGCAGCATGTCCTCGACATCGACGATCAGCACCACCGAACCGTCGTCGAGCAACGCCCCGGCGGAAATGTCCTGAACCTTGCCCAGCCGCTCATCCAGCGGCAGCACCACCAACGTGCGCTCGCCGACAAAACGCTCGACCGCCACGCCGTAGACCGCATCGCGCTCGCGGATCACCACGACCTTGAGGGTTTCGCTGCTGCTCTGACTGGCCGGACGGTTCAACAACTGGCTGGCGGCGACCAGTCCGACGTGCCGGCCTTCGTGCCAGAAATGCTGGCGCCCCTCGATCTGCACGATGTCCTGTGGCTGCAGATCGCACATGCGCTCGATGTGCGCCAGCGGAAAGGCGTAGGCCTCTTCGCCGACTTCCACCACCAGACTGCGCACCACCGACAAGGTCAGCGGTACTTCCAGATGAAAGCGGCTGCCCTCGCCTGCCGTCTGCTCCAGCACCACCGCGCCGCGCAACTGCCGCACCATGTGCTGCACCGCATCAAGACCGACGCCACGTCCAGACACTTCGGTGACCGTGTCGCGCAGGCTGAAGCCCGGCAGAAACAGGAATGTCAGCAGCTCGTCTTCGCTCAACTGCGCCGCCGTTTCGGCGGGCGAAAGCTGACGTTCGACGATGCTGCGGCGGACCTTTTCCAGATCGACGCCATTGCCGTCATCGCTCAATTCCAGCACCAGCAAACCAGCCTGATGCGAGGCACGCAGGCGGATCAGGCCTTCTTCGGACTTGCCTTTGAGCAGGCGTTGTTCCGGGGTTTCGATGCCGTGGTCGACCGCGTTGCGCAGCAAATGAGTCAGCGGCGCTTCGAGCTTTTCCAATACGTCGCGATCGACCTGCGTCTTCTCGCCCTCGATCTCCAGCCGCACCTGTTTGCCAAGGCTGCGCCCCAGATCCCGGACCATGCGCACCTGACCGGTGAGCACATCGGCGAACGGGCGCATGCGGCAGGCCAGCGCGGTGTCGTAGAGCACTTGGGCGCGCTGGCTGGCTTGCCAGGCGAATTCGTCCAGTTCGGCGTTCTTTTCCGCGAGCAATTGCTGAGACTCGGCCAGCAAGCGGCGGGCATCTTCAAGGGCTTCCTGGGCTTCGAGGCTCAGCGCATGTTCCTTGAGATGCACGTTGAGGCTTTCCAGTGCCCGCAAGCCGTTATTCTGCATGCGCTTGAGACGCTGCATGGTCGCCAGATGCGGTTTGAGGCGCTGGGTTTCGACCAGCGATTTACTCGACAGGTCGAGCAGGCTGTTCAGGCGTTCGGCGGTAACCCGCAGTACCCGCTCGCCACCTTCGGTGGTGCGTTTGTTCTTGCGCGGAGCCGGGTCAGAGGTTTCCAGCGGTGTATCGATCACTGTCGCTGGAGGCTCAATCGGTGTCGGCGTTGGCGCCTGCATCTGCAACTCGGCCATCGGCGGCGGCGCCACTGCGGGCGGTGCCGAAGGGTCGAGCAAGCGCCCCATCAGCGCCACATACGCTTCGATGTCCGGCGCTTGCGGGGCATTGGCGGGCGTGGCGATACGCATCAACAGATCGGTGCCCTGCAACAACGCATCGATGTGTTCGGGGCGCAGCAACAGCCGCCCTTCCTGAGCGCTGACCAGGCAATCTTCCATCACGTGGGCGACGCTGACGCCGCTGTCGATCCCGACGATGCGCGCCGCGCCCTTGAGCGAGTGCGCCGCGCGCATGCACGATTCCAGATAATCGGCCTGGGTCGGATTGCGCTCCAGCGCCAGCAGCCCGCTGCTGAGCACCTGGGTCTGGGCCTCCGCTTCGAGACCGAACAGCTCCAGCAGCGAGGCGTCGCGCATTTGCTCGGGGGTCATGTGAGGCTCCGGGTCACGGCGGACAGCAGCTGTTCTTCATCCAGCCAACGCAGGCTGCGCCCCCGAAATTGCAGGACACCACGGGTGTATTTGGCGCTGGCGGTGCTGTTGTGTTCACCGCCGGCACGCGACGCGGCGTCGAGAATTTTTTCGTCGATGGCGTGGATGCCGTCGACTTCGTCCACCGGCACCACCACTGGCCCGCCGTGGGCGGCGATGATCAGCATGCGCGGCATGATCCGCGCGCCGCTGGCCGGTGCGGCGTTGCCGTCCAGATCGAGCAGTTCGACCAGCGACAGGCAGGCGACCAACGCCCCGCGCACGTTCGCTACGCCAAGCAAGGCCCGCGAACGCTGATGCGGCAACGAGTGAATCGCCTGCAGCGGCGCCACCTCCACCAGAGTGCGGGTGGCCAGTCCCAGCCATTCCTCGCCGAGGCGGAACATCAGCAGCGAACGGGTTTTCACATCGGTTTCAACCGCCACGGCGACCGGATCGCGCTCGTCCTGCTGCAACGCATAACGGTCAAGCAGACGGGTGGCGGCGGCGGAATACACCGCGCAGTTGCGGCAATGAATATGTTCGGCCAGCAACGGGCAGGACTTGTCGCCATGAATGCCGATACGGTTCCAGCAATCGTCGATGGCCCGGGCGTCTTCGTGGGTGACGTTCAAGGTGTCGGACGGGATCATCGTTTACGCTCACTGTCGGCGGTGCGGCCGCTGCGGGCGGCGCGTTCCTGCAATCGTCTGGCACCGGCGCTGTCACCCTGGGCCTGCAGCAAGGCAGCCAGGTGCATCAACGCTTCGGGGTGTTGCGGTTCAAGATACAAGGCCTTGCGGTAATAACTCTGGGCTTCGAGCGCGGCACCGGCAACATCGCTGAGCAGGCCGAGCCAGTAGAACACCTGCGCCACTGGCTCGTGACTGCGCAGATACTGCTCGCATGCTGCGCGGGCCTCGGCGCTTTTGCCTTCGTTGGCCAGCGCAGCGATGTTGGCGAGCAAGGTCGCCGCGTCCGGGTGGGCACTTTTGCTGTTGACGGGCAGCGGTGCAACGCTGGCAAACGGACGCGGGCGCACTGGCGGTGGCGGCGGCGGACTGCGCAACGGTTGGCGCACGGGCAGTGGCGTGGGTGTCGGCAATGACACCGGCTCCGGCAGCGGATCATTGTGCCGACTGAAGGCGAACGACTGCGGAATGCCGATCGAACGCATGCCCAGGCGCCCGAGCAGACTGCCTTCGGCCGGGCCGATGAACAGCACGCCATCGACGTGAGTCAGGCGCTTGAGCACTTCGAAGACTTGCTTCTGGGTCGGCTGATCGAAATAGATCAACAGGTTGCGGCAGAACACGAAGTCGAACGGTGGCTCACCCGCCAGCAGCGTCGGATCCAGCACATTGCCGGCCTGCAGGCGCACCTGCTCGCGCACCGCTTCGTTGACCCGATGCCCCTCCGGCTCGGCGGTGAAATGACGCTCGCGATAGTCCAGATCCTGACCACGAAACGAGTTCTTGCCGTAAAGAGCCCGCCGCGCCTTGTCCACCGACAGCGGGCTGACGTCCATGCCGTCGACCTTGAACTGATGCGGTTTGAGACCGGCATCGAGCAAAGCCATGGCAATCGAATAGGGTTCCTCGCCGGTCGAGCACGGCAAGCTGAGGATGCGCAGCGCGCGCATGTTGTTCAATTGGTCCAGACGCTTGCGCGCCAGCTTGCCGAGGGTGGCGAAGGATTCCGGGTAACGGAAAAACCAGGTTTCGGGGACGATCACCGCTTCGATCAGCGCTTGCTGCTCGTCACGCGAGCCTTGCAGCAGTTGCCAGTACTCATCGCTGTGCGCCGCTTGCGAAAGCGTGGTGCGCTGACGCACCGCCCGCTCGATGATCGCCGGGCCCACCGAGGTGACATCCAGACCGATGCGTTCCTTGAGGAAATCGAAAAAACGCTGGTCGCTGCTCATGACTGCGCCTCAAGCGGCGCCGGGAACAGCAGGCTGCGCACCGCGTCATCCAGCAAGTCGTTGACCCGCACCCACTGCACCAGCCCTTGGGCATCTTCGCGCACCGGGCCAAGGTACGGCGCCTGGCGATTGTCCAGACCATACGGCTGGAAATCTTCGGGGTTGCAGCGCAGGGTATCGGTCGCCTGCTCAAGGATCAGCCCGAGCCAGCGCGGCGGCTGCCGTTCATCCGGGCGGTAATGCACCAGCACCAGTCGCGTACTGGTGCGCGCCTCGGCAGGCTGGCCGAAGGTCAGCGCACTGAGGTCGAGCGCCGGTACCACCGTACCGCGATAGGCGAACACCCCGGCGACCCAGTCCGGTGCCTGGGCAATCGGCTTCAACGGCAGGCGCGGCAGCACTTCCGCCACCTCGGTGGCGCGCAAGGCGTAACGTTCGTTGCCGATGCGAAACAGCAGGAACAACGCCTGCTTCGCCACTGGCGCAGCGCTGCGTTTGGCGGTGATTTCACTCATCAGACTTTGAATCGCGAAACGCCGCTGCGCAGCCCGACGGCCACCTGGCTCAGTTCGTCAATGGCGAAACTGGCCTGACGCAACGACTCGACAGTCTGGCTGCTGGCATCGCCCAACTGCACCAGCGCGTGGTTGATCTGCTCGGCACCGGTGGCCTGGGCCTGCATGCCTTCGTTGACCATCAACACCCGCGGCGCCAGCGCCTGCACTTGATGGATGATCTGCGACAGTTGCTCGCCGACCTGCTGCACTTCGGACATGCCACGGCGCACTTCTTCGGAGAACTTGTCCATGCCCATCACGCCGGCGGACACCGCCGACTGGATCTCGCGAACCATTTGTTCGATGTCGTAAGTGGCGACGGCGGTCTGATCCGCCAGACGCCGCACTTCGGTGGCGACTACGGCAAAACCGCGACCGTATTCACCAGCCTTCTCGGCCTCGATGGCAGCGTTGAGCGACAGCAGGTTGGTCTGGTCGGCAACTTTTACGATGGTCACCACCACCTGATTGATGTTGCCGGCCTTCTCGTTGAGGATCGCCAGTTTGGCGTTGACCAGATCGGCCGCGCCCATCACCGAGTGCATGGTGTCTTCCATCCGCGCCAGACCTTGCTGGCCGGAACCGGCGAGCACCGAGGCCTGATCGGCAGCGGTAGACACTTCGGTCATGGTGCGCACCAGATCCCGCGAGGTAGCGGCGATCTCCCGCGAGGTCGCGCCGATCTCGGTGGTGGTGGCCGCAGTTTCGGTAGCGGTGGCCTGTTGCTGCTTGGAGGTGGCAGCGATTTCGGTCACCGAGGTGGTCACCTGCACCGAGGAGCGCTGGGCCTGGGACACCAGCGAAGTCAGCTCGGTCATCATGTCGTTGAAGCCGGTTTCCACCGCGCCGAACTCGTCCTTGCGGTCGAGGTTCAGACGGCTGCTCAGGTCGCCGGTACGCATGATTTCGAGGATTTTCACGATGCGGTTCATCGGCGCCATGATCGCGCGCATCAGCAGCAGACCGCAGGCACCGGCCGCCAGCACCGCCACCAGCAGCGAGACGAACATACTGACCTTGGCCGCTGCCACCGCTTCGTCGATGTTGGCCATGGCCTGATCGGCAACCTTCTTGTTCTCGCCGATGATGTCATTGAGTTTCATGCGGCCGGTGTACCAGGCCGGGGTCAGCTTCTCGGTGAACAGCTTGACCGCTTCGGCTTCCAGGTTGCGCTTGTGCAAGTCGAGCACCTGATCCTGGATCTGCATGTAGACGTCGTGGTCTTTCTCGAACGCGGCGAACTCCACCCGGTCTTCATCGGTGGTGACGGTGTTGCGGTAGTTGGCCATCTGCTCTTGCAGGCGCGTCTCGAACGCCTTGTAGTCCGCCGCGTCTTCGCTGCTGATGCCCTGCCCTTCCTTGAGGCCGAGCAGTTCCTGGGTCTGCAGATAGCTGTCGACCCAGGCGCCACGAATCATCGAGCTGTAATAGACGCCGGGCACCGCGTCGTCACGCACACTGCTTTCACTGGCTTCGATCTTCAGCAGGCGTGAATACGAAACAACGACCATCAGCAACATGATGGCGATAATCACCGCAAAGCTCGCCAAAATGCGTTGGCGCAACGTCCAGTTCTTCACAGTGAGTCCTCGTGCCTAAGTCGAAATGCGGGGAGTATAGCCGAGGGCGGTGTTTCATTTATAAGACGCTTTTTAACCCTCGGGCCCGCCCGACGTGGTTCGCGGGAAGGCTCTGGGGTGGGACTGTCCGACAATCCCGGGCTGGCGTGCCAGCGATGGAATGGCAAAAAGGGGCGATGGATCGGCCATTGCTGTTGTTGTGAGGCTGGAAAGCAATCGCGAGCAGGCTCACTCCTACACATTTCGGCGTCCAGTCCAAAACCTTGTAGGAGCTGCGGCACGCTGCGATCTTTTGATTTTTAAAGCCAACATCAAAAGATCGCAGCGTACCGCAGCTCCTACATGAGTACCGTGTTCAGGTAGTTCTATAGCGACGCCTGTCGTACCTGTTTCTCCAGCTCTACCTTCAACCCCGGCTCCAGCTTCAGTTGCTTCGCCAACTCTTCCAGATAGGCCTTTTCCATAAAGCTTTCCTCATCCACCAGCATCACACTGGCGATGTACATCTCTGCGGCCATTTCCGGAGTGCCGGCGGCGCGGGCGACATCGGCTGGGTCGAGGGGTTTGTTGAGTTCGGCGTGCAGCCAGTGTTGCAGTTCCTGATCGTTGTCGAGTCGGGTGAATTCGCCTTCGATCAACTGGCGCTCACGGTCATCAATGTGGCCGTCAGCCTTGGCGGCGGCGACCAGTGCTTTGAGAATCGCCTGGCTGTGTTGCTCGGCTTGCGCCGGTGGCAGTCGATCCAGCGTCTGCGGTTCGGTTTGTGGCGCGGTGCCTTTTTGCGCGTTCCAGTTGCCGTAAGCCTTATAGGCCAGCACACCAAGGGCAGCGAGGCCACCGTAGACCGCAACTTTACCGCCGACCTTGCGGGCCTTTTTGCTGCCGAGCAGCAGGCCCATCGCCCCGGCAGCCAACGCGCCACCGCCCGCCCCCGAGAGCAGGCCACCCAGCGCACCAGCGCCTGAAGACCCACCAAGCAAACCGCCCAGGCCACCAGCCGCCGGTTTGTTCTGCGCGCTACCGGCCTTGTTCTGCAACAGATCCTGGCCGGACTTGAGTAGTTGATCGAGCAATCCACGGGTGTTCATGTTCCGCCTCCAAAACTGGGGTTATTCGGATCTATCAGGCCCTCAGCCTAGTTCGAAAGTGCCCCCGAGCGGCCGGCGAGTGTGCTTCCAGATGTTGCTCACTTTCCTGCACAGGCACTGGCAACAGCCCTTCGTGAAAATAGATATACACTCCAGCCAATCTATAAAAACCGCCCACCGGGTACCCTGCTCATGATGACACTGCGTCAGATCCGTCACTTCATCGCGGTGGCCGAGACCGGCTCGATTTCCGCCGCTGCGCAAACCGCGTTTATTTCCCAATCGACGTTGACCCTGGCGATCCAGCAACTGGAAGAGGAAATCGGCGTCAGCCTGTTCAGCCGCCACGCCAAGGGCATGACCCTGACTCACCAGGGCCATCAATTCCTGCGGCAGGCGCACCTTATTCTGGCCACGGTGGATAACGCCAAGCGCAGCCTGCAACAAAGCACCGATCAAGTTGCCGGGCAGTTGATCGTCGGGGTGACCAGTCTGGTCGCCGGTTACTACCTCGCCGATCTGCTCACCCGTTTTCAGCGCGCCTACCCCAATGTCGAAATCCGCGTGATGGAGGACGAGCGCCCCTACATCGAGCACCTGTTGGTCAGCGGCGAGATCGATGTTGGCGTACTGATCCTCTCCAACCTCGAAGACCGTCACGCCTTGCAGACCGAAGTGCTGACCCACTCGCCGCACCGACTGTGGCTGCCGGCCCAGCATCCATTGCTGGAACACGACAGCATCAACCTCGCCGACGTCGCTCGCGAACCGCTGATTCAACTGAACGTCGACGAGATGGATCGCAACGCCCAGCGCCTGTGGCGCGGTGCCGGCCTGCAACCGAAGATCACCCTGCGCACTGCATCGACCGAAGCCGTGCGAAGCCTTGTCGCAGCAGGTCTGGGCGTATCGATTCAACCGGACATGACTTACCGCCCATGGTCACTTGAAGGCGACATCATTGAAGCGCGGCCGATTGCCGACCTTAACCAGACCCTCGACGTCGGTCTGGCCTGGCGCCGAGGGACAGCGCGCCCCGCTCTGGTCGACCCGTTTTTGACTGTGGCCCGCGAACAGCCGCACGGCGGACGCAAGCCATCTATTTAATCGAATGCCACCTTCAGTATTTAGAATTTGTCGACCTCGGAGCCGCGCACTAGTCTTGCAGCATCTATAAGACGGTCGGCTCCCGGGCACGGGAGCAGCAATGACCACACAAGAAAAGAGATCGCGGAAAATGGCTGGCGTGCAGACCCCGATGTGTACCGCGTTGTTGATCGACGGCGAACTGGTCGCCGGGCAAGGTTTTGTCGAACCGATCCTCAACCCGGCCACCGGTGAAATCCTCACCCACATCGCCGAGGCCAGCACCGAGCAGGTCGAAGCCGCGATCCTCGCCGCCCACCGTGCCTTTGCCGAATGGTCACGCACCACGCCGCAACAACGCTCCAACCTGCTGCTGGACATCGCCAGCGCGGTAGAAAAACACGCCGACTACCTAGCCCGCCTTGAAGCGCTGAACTGCGGCAAGCCGCTGCACCTGGCGCGGCAGGACGATCTGACCGCCACCGTCGACGTGTTCCGCTTCTTTGCCGGCGCCGTGCGCTGCCAGACCGGTCAGCTCAGCGGTGAATACCTGCCGGGCTACACCAGCATGGTGCGCCGCGATCCGATTGGCGTGGTGGCCTCGATTGCGCCATGGAACTACCCGATCATGATGGCCGCGTGGAAAATCGCTCCGGCCCTCGCCGCCGGCAACACCCTGGTGTTCAAGCCATCCGAACACACGCCGCTGTCGATCCTCGCGCTGGCGCCCGCACTGGCCGAGATCCTGCCGCGCGGGGTGATCAACATCATCTGCGGCGGTGGCGAAGGCGTCGGCAGTCATCTGGTCGGTCACGCCAAGGTGCGCATGGTCTCGCTGACCGGCGATATCGTCACCGGGCAGAAGATCCTTCAGGCGGCGGCAAAAACCCTCAAGCGCACGCATCTGGAACTCGGCGGCAAAGCCCCGGTGATCGTCTGCAACGACGCCGACATTCAAGCGGTGGTCGACGGCGTGCGCACTTACGGTTACTACAACGCCGGGCAGGACTGCACCGCCGCGTGCCGGATCTACGCGCAGGCCGGGATTCACGACAAACTGGTCGCCGAACTCGGCGCAGCAGTCAGCAGTCTGCGCTTCGCCGGTAAGCGCGATGCCGACAACGAGATCGGCCCGCTGATCAGCACCCGCCAGCGCGACCGCGTCGCCAGTTTCGTCGAACGCGCCCTCGGTCAACCGCACATCGAGCGGGTGACCGGCGCGGCGGTGCATTCCGGCGCCGGTTTCTTTTACCAACCGACGCTGCTCGCTGGCTGCAAACAGAGCGACGAAATCGTCCAGCGCGAAGTGTTCGGCCCGGTGGTCACCGTGACCCGCTTCGACGAACTCGCGCAAGCCGTGGACTGGGCCAACGACTCCGAATACGGCCTCGCGTCGTCGGTGTGGACGCAAAATCTGGACAAGGCGATGCAGGTCGCCGCCCGTTTGCAGTACGGCTGCACCTGGATCAACAGCCACTTCATGCTGGTCAGCGAAATGCCCCACGGCGGGCTGAAACGCTCCGGATACGGCAAAGACTTATCCAGTGATTCGCTGCAGGACTACAGCGTGGTGCGGCACATCATGGCCCGCCACGGCCAGCATCTCTGACTACGCTAATAACAAGCCGCAAAACGGCATGGCTTCACCGCGTTCACAACTGCCCCGACCATAATTTAAAGAAGAGGGTTCAACCATGTTCGTGCACAAGACCGCACTGTTCAGTGCAATCACCACAGCCTTGCTGGCCAGCGCCAGCCTGCAAGCGGCCGAGCCGCTGAAGGCTGTCGGCGCCGGCGAAGGTCAGTTGGATATCGTGGCCTGGCCGGGCTACATCGAACGTGGCGAAAGCGACAAGGCCTACGACTGGGTGACCGGTTTCGAGAAGGAAACCGGCTGCAAGGTCAACGTCAAGACCGCCGCCACCTCCGACGAGATGGTCAGCCTGATGGCCAAGGGCGGTTACGACCTGGTCACCGCCTCGGGCGATGCCTCGTTGCGCCTGATCGTCGGCAAGCGCGTGCAACCGATCAATACCGCGTTGATCCCGAACTGGAAAACCCTCGACCCACGGCTGAAAGATGCGCCGTGGTACGTGGTCAACAACCAGACCTACGGCACCCCGTACCAGTGGGGCCCGAACGTGCTGATGTACAACACCAACGTGTTCAAGACGCCGCCGACCAGCTGGAACGTGTTGTTCGACGCGCAGAATTTCCCCGACGGCAAACCGAACAAGGGCCGCGTGCAGGCCTATGACGGCCCGATCTACATCGCCGATGCGGCGTTGTATCTGAAAACCGCCAAGCCTGAATTGGGGATCAAGGATCCGTATCAACTGACCGAAGCGCAGTACAAAGCCGTGCTCGATCTGCTGCGCGCGCAGCAGCCGTTGATTCACCGCTACTGGCACGACACCACCGTTCAGATGAGTGACTTCAAGAACGAAGGTGTGGTGGCGTCGAGCGCGTGGCCGTATCAGGTCAACGGCCTGATCAACGAGAAACAGCCGATCGCTTCGACCATCCCGAAAGAAGGCGCTACCGGTTGGGCCGACACCACCATGCTGCACGCCGAGGCCAAGCACCCGAACTGCGCGTACAAGTGGATGGACTGGTCGTTGCAGCCGAAAGTCCAGGGTGACGTGGCGGCGTGGTTTGGTTCGCTGCCAGCAGTGCCGGCGGCGTGCAAGGAGAGCGAACTGCTCGGCGCCGAGGGTTGCAAGACCAATGGCTTCGACCAGTTTGACAAGATCGCCTTCTGGAAAACCCCGCAGGCCGAGGGCGGCAAGTTCGTGCCCTATAGCCGCTGGACTCAGGACTACATCGCGATCATGGGCGGTCGGTAAGCCCGAGAACAACTTGGTCTAACTCCCTTTCCCCCTCTCCCCCATGGGGGAGAGGGCTGGGGTGAGGGGGTGGCTTTTGACTTTGCTCTTGATTGAAGGGCGACGGCCAATGAGGCCACCCTCACCCCCCGCCCTCTCCCGGAGGGAGAGGGAGCTAAAAGCGGATCGCATTCACCGTTAGATGTTTCAGCTTTTTCAGAAGTTCAGGCAGGGCCGCTGCGACGGCCCGCGCCTTTTTGGAGCACCGCACCATGACGCTTGCAGTCCAGTTCACCAACGTTTCCCGGCAGTTCGGCGAAGTGAAGGCCGTTGACCGGGTTTCCATCGATATCCAGGACGGCGAGTTCTTTTCCATGCTCGGCCCTTCCGGCTCGGGCAAGACCACCTGCCTGCGCCTGATCGCCGGGTTCGAACAACCGAGTGCCGGCTCGATCCGCATTCACGGCGCCGAAGCCGCCGGTCTGCCGCCGTATCAACGCGATGTAAACACCGTCTTCCAGGATTACGCGCTGTTCCCGCACATGAACGTGCTGGACAACGTCGCCTATGGCTTGAAGGTCAAAGGCGTGAGCAAAACCGAGCGCCACAAGCGCGCCGAAGAGGCGTTGGACATGGTCGCCCTCGGTGGCTACGGCGCACGCAAACCGGTGCAGTTGTCCGGCGGTCAGCGCCAGCGTGTCGCCCTCGCCCGCGCCCTGGTCAATCGCCCGCGCGTGCTGTTGCTTGATGAGCCATTGGGTGCCCTCGACCTGAAATTGCGCGAGCAGATGCAGAGCGAACTGAAGAAGCTGCAACGCCAGCTCGGCATCACCTTCATCTTCGTCACCCACGACCAGACCGAAGCGCTGTCGATGTCCGACCGCGTGGCGGTGTTCAACAAGGGCCGCATCGAGCAGGTCGACACCCCGCGCAATTTGTACATGAAACCCACCACCACCTTCGTCGCCGAATTCGTCGGTACTTCGAACGTGATTCGCGGCGATCTGGCGCGTCAGCTCAGCGGCCATCCGCAGCCGTTTTCGATTCGCCCCGAGCACGTGCGTTTCGCCGAAGGCCCGCTCGCCAGCCATGAAATCGAAGTCAGCGGTCTGCTCCACGACATCCAGTATCAGGGCAGCGCCACGCGCTATGAACTGACCCTGGAAAACGGCCAGACCCTGAGCATCAGCCACGCCAACAATCAGTGGATCGACAACAGCGCGCAGCACCAGACCGGCCAGCGCCTGAGCGCTCGCTGGGCGCGGGAAGCGATGATTCCGCTGCACGATACCGTTGCGAGCGGGGTCTGACATGAGCACGCTCGCAATGACCCAGGCACCGCCCTTGCGCCGGTTTTCCAACCTGCTCTATCGCAAGCCGAATCTTTATCTGTCGCTGCTGCTGGTGCCGCCGTTGCTGTGGTTCGGCGCGATCTACCTCGGCTCGTTGCTGGTGCTGTTGTGGCAGGGTTTCTACACCTTTGACGACTTCACCATGGCGGTCACCCCTGACCTCACGCTGGCGAATTTTGCCGCGCTGTTCCAGCCGTCGAACTTCGACATCATCCTGCGTACGCTGAGCATGGCCATCGTCGTGTCGATCGCCAGCGCCATCGTCGCGTTCCCGATTGCCTACTACATGGCGCGCTACACCACGGGCAAGACCAAGGCGTTTTTCTACATCGCGGTGATGCTGCCGATGTGGGCCAGTTATATCGTCAAGGCCTACGCCTGGACGCTGCTGCTGGCCAAGGGCGGCGTCGCGCAATGGTTCGTGCAGCATCTGGGACTGGAGCCGGTGTTGCAGTTCATCCTCGGCATTCCCGGAGTGGGCGGCAGCACCCTGTCGACCTCGCATCTGGGGCGCTTCATGGTGTTCGTCTACATCTGGCTGCCGTTCATGATCCTGCCGATTCAGGCGTCGCTGGAGCGTCTGCCGCCGTCACTGCTGCAAGCCTCTGCCGACCTCGGCGCCAGGCCGCGCCAGACCTTCATGCAGGTGATTTTGCCGTTGTCGATTCCGGGGATTGCTGCCGGCTCGATCTTCACGTTTTCGCTGACCCTGGGCGATTTCATCGTGCCGCAACTGGTGGGCCCGCCGGGATACTTCGTCGGCAGCATGGTCTACGCGCAGCAAGGTGCGATCGGCAACATGCCGATGGCGGCGGCCTTCACGTTGGTGCCGATTGTGCTGATCGCGGTTTACCTGTCCATCGTCAAACGTCTGGGGGCCTTCGATGCACTCTGAAAAGGCTTCATTGGGTTTGCGCATTGCCGCCTGGGGCGGGCTGGTGTTTCTGCACTTCCCGATCCTGATCATCTTTCTTTACGCCTTCAACACCGAGGAAGCCGCGTTCAGCTTTCCGCCGAAGGGCTTCACCCTGCACTGGTTCAGCGTGGCGTTTTCGCGGCCGGATGTGCTGGAGGCGATCAAGCTCTCGCTGCAGATTGCCGCCATCGCCACGTTGATCGCGATGGTGCTCGGCACGCTGGCTTCAGCCGCGTTGTACCGCCGCGATTTCTTCGGCAAACAGGGCATTTCGCTGATGCTGATTTTGCCGATCGCCCTGCCGGGGATCATCACCGGGATCGCGCTGCTGGCGACGTTCAAGACGCTGGGGATCGAGCCGGGGATGTTCACCATCATCGTCGGCCACGCGACCTTCTGTGTGGTGATCGTCTACAACAACGTCATCGCCCGCCTGCGCCGCACGTCACACAGCCTGATCGAAGCCTCGATGGACCTCGGCGCCGACGGCTGGCAGACCTTCCGCTACATCATCCTGCCGAACCTCGGCTCGGCGCTGCTGGCTGGCGGCATGCTCGCCTTTGCGCTGTCGTTCGACGAGATCATCGTCACCACCTTCACCGCCGGGCATGAGCGCACGTTGCCGTTGTGGCTGCTCAACCAGCTCAGCCGCCCACGGGATGTGCCGGTGACCAACGTGGTTGCCATGCTGGTGATGATGGTGACCATGCTGCCGATTCTCGGCGCGTATTACCTGACTCGGGGTGGCGAGAGCGTCGCCGGTAGCGGCGGGAAATGAATATCTGACAGACACCAAAATCCCCCTGTGGGAGCGAGCTTGTTCGCGAAGGGGCCATGACATCCAACATTGATGTCGGCTGACACACCGCCTTCGCGAGCAAGCTCGCTCCCACAGGTTTCTCAATTCGGCCAGAACAATAAAAGTGTTAGCGAGGACAACAGACATGCAAACCAGACTCTTGATCAACGGCCACCTGGTCAACGGCGAAGGCCCGGCCCAACCGGTGCTCAACCCGGCGCTCGGCAGCGTACTCGTGGAAATCAATGAAGCCTCCGAGGCCCAGGTCGACGCCGCCGTGCGCGCCGCCGACAACGCCTTCGCCGAGTGGTCGCAAACCACGCCGAAAGACCGTTCGCTGCTGCTGCTCAAACTCGCCGACGCCATCGAGGCCCATGGCGAGGAACTGGCGAAACTCGAATCCGACAACTGCGGTAAACCCTATAGCGCCGCACTGAACGACGAGATCCCGGCGATTGCCGACGTATTCCGTTTCTTCGCCGGCGCCAGCCGTTGCATGAGCGGTTCGGCCGGTGGCGAATACCTGCCCGGCCACACCTCGATGATCCGCCGCGACCCGGTGGGCGTGATCGCCTCCATCGCGCCGTGGAACTACCCGCTGATGATGGTCGCCTGGAAAATCGCTCCGGCCCTCGCCGCCGGTAACACCGTGGTGCTCAAGCCGTCGGAACAGACCCCGCTGACCGCGTTGCGTCTGGCCGAACTGGCGTCGGAAATCTTCCCGGCCGGTGTACTCAATCTGGTGTTCGGTCGCGGTCCTAGCGTCGGCAGCCCGCTTGTGACTCACCCGAAAGTGCGCATGGTCTCGCTGACTGGCTCTATCGCCACCGGCTCGAACATCATTTCCAGCACCGCCGACAGCGTCAAACGCATGCACATGGAGCTGGGCGGCAAGGCCCCGGTGATCATCTTCGACGACGCCGACATCGATGCGGCGGTCGAAGGCATTCGTACGTTCGGTTTCTACAACGCCGGGCAGGACTGCACCGCCGCGTGCCGGATCTACGCGCAGCAAGGCATCTACGACCAGTTCGTCGAGAAGCTTGGCGCAGCGGTGAGCAGCATCAAGTACGGCTTGCAGGATGATCCGTCGACCGAACTGGGGCCGCTGATCACCGCGCAGCATCGCGACCGCGTCGCCGCGTTCGTCGAGCGCGCCGTAGCGCAGTCGCACATTCGCTTGATCACCGGCGGCAAGGCTGTTGAAGGCAATGGGTTCTTCTTCGAACCGACGGTGCTGGCCGACGCACAACAGGATGACGAGATCGTTCGCCGCGAAGTGTTCGGGCCAGTGGTCTCGGTGACCAAATTCACCGATGAAGCGCAGGCGCTGGAGTGGGCCAACGATTCGGACTACGGCCTCGCCTCCTCGGTATGGACGGCGGATGTCGGACGCGCGCATCGCTTGTCCGCGCGGTTGCAGTACGGCTGCACCTGGGTCAACACGCACTTCATGCTCGTCAGCGAAATGCCGCATGGCGGTCAGAAGTTGTCCGGCTATGGCAAGGACATGTCCATGTACGGGCTGGAGGACTACACCACGGTTCGGCATGTGATGTTCAAGCACTAAGGTCAAAAGCTTCGCGAGCAGGCTCGCTCCCACATTAATTGAAATGCGTTCCCCCTGTGGGAGCGAGCCTGCTCGCGAAGGCGTCACCTCGGTTTCAGGAAGAAAACCGGCATTACGCACCACCAGGATCCCAAAACAATAACTACCGACCCGGGCGGCGCCCGCAAAGCCCCGCCACGGCCTCGGCCATCCGAAATCTGCCGATTTCCCGGAGCAAAACACATGAGTGCCTCACCCGAACTCTCGGCCGCCGTTGCCGACAGCGATGCCGAACAACTGCGCAAACTCGGCTACACCTCGAACTTCAACCGCAGCATGAGCCTGTGGGAAAACTTCGCTTTAGGGTTCACCTATCTGTCACCGGTCGTAGGGGTTTATACCCTGTTCGGCCTGTGCCTCGCCGCCGGCGGGCCACCGATGTTCTGGGCTTACTTGCTGGTCGGTTGCGGCCAGTTGCTGGTGTGCCTGATCTTCGGCGAAGTGGTCTCGCAGTTCCCGATTTCCGGCGGCGTCTATCCATGGGCGCGACGTCTGGTCGGCAAGAAATGGGCGTGGATGGTCGGCTGGATCTACTCCATCGCCCTGTGCGTGACCATCGCGGCGGTGGCCGTCGGTGCCGGCCCGTATCTGGCGGCGATGCTCGGGTTTGAACCGAGCAACAACACCAACATCGTCATCGCGCTGGTGCTGACCTTGTTCGCCACGCTGGTCAATCTGAGCGGCACCAAAGTGCTCGCGCGCATCGCCATGTTCGGCTTCCTCTGCGAACTGGTCGGCGCGGTAATCGTGGGCGTGTACCTGCTGATCTTCGAGCGTCACCAGCCGCTGAGCGTGCTGTTCAACACCTTCGACATCCGCGTCGACGGCTCGTACCTGCCGGCGTTTCTCACCGCTTCGCTGGCGGGGATGTTCCTCTACTACGGCTTCGAGGCCTGCGGCGATGTTGCCGAAGAAACCCCGAACCCCAGCGCGAAAATCCCGGTGGCCATGCGCATGACCATCTACATCGGCGGCATCGCGGCGATGTTCGCCTGCCTGGCGCTGATCCTCGCCGTGCCGGACATGCAAGCGGTGATCAACGGCACCGACAAGGACCCGGTCACCACCATCCTCAACAACGCCTTCGGCCCGGTCGGTTCGAAAGTGGTGATGGGCGTGGTAATGATTTCCTTCATCTCCTGCGTCATCAGCCTGCAGGCTGCGGCGAGTCGTCTGCTGTACTCCTATGCTCGCGATGAAATGGTCATCGGCAGCCGACTGCTGAAAAAGATTTCTCCTACCACTCAGGTGCCCGTTGCCGCGCTGTTCGTGTCCGGCGTCCTGCCCGCCCTGATCATCGCCCTCGGCTTCTTCCTGCAAGACGCCGTGGCCACCATCGTCAGCTTCGCCGCCATCGGCATCTACCTCGCGTTCCAGATGATCGTGCTGGCCGCTTTGTACGCGCGAATGAAAGGCTGGAAACCCAGCGGCAAATTCACCCTCGGCGCCTGGGGCTGGCCCGTGAACATCGGCGCGCTGGTGTATGGCGTCGGCGCAATCATCAACATGGCCTGGCCACGTACGCCGGATGCGGCGTGGTACGTGAACTATGCGATGGTGTTGAGTACGGTGATCGTGATTGGTCTGGGGCTGGTTTACATGTGGATTGGCAAGCCGTATGACCATGGGAAGGCGCCGGCTGGGGATGCTTGGAAGGTGAGTCGCTAAGAAGAATCACCCCGGAATCGAGATTTGATTCCGGGGTCTCCTCGAAGCACTGCCATCAATTCATCAGTACGCCATTTGATATCGGCTTTACCTCTAACAGCTTCGAAGCGATCCAGATCGATCACCTTTCTCTTTTTACCTTTCGCTTCATCTTTGCTCACAGAATTGCTTCTCCCTTTTCCCGATTGCTAACTCATAAAGGAAAATCTTCGGTGCAGGGATGGTTTAGCAGCGGAAGCTGCAAAAACAGGCATTTCCTACAGACACAGCCTTCCTGAAAAAGCCCCATTTCCTACGATGTGCGGCGAAAGGGTAGACTTGTCGCCGCAAGCGCCTGACCGATAGGCTTTATCCCGTCGCTGCCAAATCAGCGACCCGGGGTCGAAGCCGGAAACTGTCAACGCGGTGCTTGCATGCCCTCCATTGAACTGTGGCTGTCGTAGCTTCAGTTTTGCTTTATGGCGGGCCGTGTGGCGCGGGCCTTCTGGCTTTTCCGTGTTTGACTGGAAGTATCCCGACTTCGAACGCCATGCGGTTCGCCACCCAACTTGTCGAAGAGTTGATGGCGACTTTCCTACTCAAATCGGAAGTCACTACATGTCTGCACAAATCCAAAACTCATCGTCGACCCACTTCACCCCCACCGTCTTCACCCGCCACAACCGCTTCCTCCACGCGTTCATGCAAAACCATGAAGCCTGGTTTTGTGTTCAGGATCTCGGCCGCTTGATGGGCTACCCGCTAAACGAACGCCTCACGCTGAAACTCGATCCCGATCAGCGTCGCAACGTCCTCATGCGCAAGGACGGCGACATCGTCGATTGCGCAGTGGTCAGCGAGTCAGGCCTGTTCGCCCTGCTCGTCCATCACTTCGTCCCGGAAAACCGCAACCTGCGCCAATGGTTGAGTCATGAGGTCATTCCAATGCTGCGCGAAATTCAATCAGACCCAGTAGAAAACCACCCGAGCCTGAGCTCAATGCATTGGGCAGGCGTTACCGTGCCGTTGCTGCACTGGCAACAGCAAGCGTGGGTCAAATGGCGGGATGTGCCGGATTTGATGCATGGACAGCGACCGTATCCGGTTTTGGGAACGTGTAGCTGAAGTCCATTCAATAAAAAAACCTGTGGCGAGGGAGCTTGCTCCCGCAGGGTCGCGCAGCGGCCCCTCTACAAAAAGCAGAGGACTGCTGCGCAGTCCAGCGGGAGCAAGCTCCCTCGCCACAGGTCCAGCGTTTAAACCTCTAGACGAGTTGTTTTGCAGATGAGATTGCCAATCACTGAAATGCCCCAAGTTCTGGAAGTTATCCCAAGCGATGAGTTCTTCGCAGAGTGTTACCTAAAGCAAATCAGCGTAGCCATGCGCCAGGAAGCAATAAAAGTCGGCATCGCTGATGCCGACGCAGGCAAGTTGACTGACTTGGCGACCGTAAAAGCCAAATGGCTTTCACGATCGCAATCCCAGCGTTAAAACCGCGAAACACTCCGCATCGCATCCACCAGATACCGCATCGCAATCCGGTCACTCTCCGACAACTCGCGATAACGCTCCACCAGCTTCAGCTCTTCAGAACTCAAACGACGCCTTCTACGGCCGCTGCCGAGGCAGGGGAAGATGCCGAGCATTTCGGCGATGCCTTGTATTTTTGCCATGGACGATGTCCTTCTCTGATACTTCGAAGAATTGCTTGATCACCACATCGCCCTGCCCCTTACAGCAGCGCCTGTGCCCCGCCGGTCGTGCCGGCCATGTTCATAGAATAGAAATTTAATCGGCGCTGAAAAGCGGTTTTTAGAGTAATTAGTCGAAAAAAGCAGAAATGCCCTGTAAATCAGAAAGTGCCGTCGGACATTTAACCGACATGTCTTGTTTCATTGACACTCTGTCGGTGTGTATCAACGAATTTTGCAACGCGAGCGAACCGTTTAAGCTAGCCGGCATCTGTTTATAGTCCGTTGCGTTTGGCCGAAGGCTTGTCCGAACCGTAATTTCTGATCCAGCACGTGCCAGGAAAGGCGCGGGATTGCTCACGACAGGTTGTATTTATGCACCGCAGGAATTTGCTCAAAGCGTCGATGGCCATTGCGGCTTACACCGGTCTCTCGGCTTCCGGCCTGCTGGCCGCCCGTGCCTGGGCAGCCAATGGTGGCGCCGCCGATGGCGAGGCCCAGGCTTTCGACTTCGAAGCGCTGAAGCGCCAAGCCAAGCAATTGGCCGGAACGGCCTATCAGGACAGCAAACAGGTGCTGCCGCCAACTTTGGCGACCATGACCCCGCAGAACTTCAACGCGATCCGCTACGACGGCGATCATTCGTTGTGGAAAGAGAACAAGGGTCAGCTGGACGTGCAGTTCTTCCACGTCGGCATGGGTTTCCGTCAACCGGTGCGCATGTACAGCGTCGATCCGAAGACCCGGACCGCGCGCGAAGTGCATTTCCGCCCGACGCTGTTCAACTACGAGAACACCTCGGTCGATACCCAGCAGCTCAAGGGTGACCTGGGCTTTGCCGGTTTCAAGCTGTTCAAGGCGCCGGAGCTGGATCGCCATGACGTGGTGTCGTTCCTCGGCGCCAGCTATTTCCGCGCGGTGGATGCCACTGGCCAATATGGCCTCTCCGCTCGCGGTCTGGCCGTCGACACTTACGCGAAGAAGCGCGAAGAATTCCCTGACTTCACCAAATTCTGGTTCGAGACCCCGGATCAGAATGCCACTCGCTTCGTGGTCTATGCCCTGCTCGACTCGCCGAGCGCCACCGGTGCGTACCGCTTCGACATCGATTGCCAGGCCGAGCGCGTGGTGATGGAAATCGACGCCCACATCAATGCGCGTACCGCCATCGAACAACTGGGAATTGCGCCGATGACCAGCATGTTCAGCTGCGGCACCCACGAACGCCGCATGTGCGACACCATCCACCCGCAGATTCACGACTCCGATCGCCTGGCGATGTGGCGCGGCAACGGCGAGTGGATCTGCCGCCCGCTGAACAACCCGGCGACCCTGCAGTTCAACGCGTTCGCCGACACCGATCCGAAGGGCTTCGGTCTGGTGCAGACCGACCACGAGTTCGCCAACTATCAGGACACTGTCGACTGGTACAGCAAGCGCCCGAGCCTGTGGGTCGAACCGACCACCGCGTGGGGCGAAGGCTCCATCGATCTGCTGGAAATTCCTACCACCGGCGAAACGCTCGATAACATCGTCGCGTTCTGGACGCCGAAGAAGCCAGTGGCCGCCGGCGATTCGCTGAACTATGGCTACAAGCTCTACTGGAGCGCCCTGCCACCGGTCGGCACGCCACTAGCGCGAGTGCATGCGACCCGTTCGGGCATGGGTGGCTTCGTCGAAGGCTGGGCACCGGGCGAGCATTACCCGCCAGTCTGGGCGCGGCGTTTTGCCGTGGACTTCACCGGCGGCGGCCTCGATCGCCTGCCGCAGGGCACCGGGATCGAACCGGTGGTCACCTGCTCCAACGGCAAGGTGCAGGACTTCAGCGTGTTGGTGCTCGACGACATCAAGGGTTACCGGATCCTGTTCGACTGGTACCCGACCAGCGACAGCGTCGATCCGGTGGAGCTGCGCCTGTTCATCCGCACCAATGACCGCACGTTGAGCGAGACCTGGTTGTACCAGTACTTCCCGCCGGCGCCGGACAAGCGCAAGTATCCTTGATGATTTGAGGCGCCTGCGCGGGCCTCTTCGCGAGCAAGCCCGCTCCCACCCTGGCTCTCGGTCGATCACACAGTTTGTGACCGACACCGAGCCAGGGTGGGAGCGGGCTTGCTCGCGAAAGCGGCAGAACATTCAACATCGGATATTGAAGAAACTGCGTCAGATCAGTGGGCAATACAGATGAATGTCTTTGGGTTCTTGATCAAACAGCTCAGGATCCGGTTGATCAACCGACCGGCAGCCCTGACGTTGATAGAACTCCACGGTGCTGCGCGATTCAGTGGCTGACACATACAACGCCTCGGCACCGAATCGCCGGCCCTGCTCGCAGGCCAGCGCAAACAACTTCGCTCCCAGCCCCTGCCCCCGGTAGTCGCGGCTGATGTGCAGAAACTTCAACTGGCGCATGCTCAGTCCCTGATTGTGAATAACCCGGTTATCCACAACCACCGCCGCGACCAGCGCCTGCCCGTCGAAAACCCCGTATAACCAGCCACCTCGCCGCAAGCACTTCGCCAGCGCCCGCGCATTTTCTTCGGCCTCCCCTTCCGGCCATCCGCGCATGTCGAAACGTGCCGGGTAAAGCACCAGCACGCCGTTCTCCAGGCGATAGCACTCTTCCACCAGCTCACTGCGGTCGATCTGCGCCAGCAGCGGCAAGTCGTGTTCGGTCAGTTCTCGTTCGATCAACATGCTCGACTTCCTTGGCAAATGGCAGACAAGAAAAAACCCGCCGGTTCAATGGCGGGTTTTATAGACGTTACGTCGGTTTGAAATCAATCGCGCAGGTCAGACTCGTGGATCGGCTGATCACGATGGGTCGCGCGTTGATACTGCGCCGGCCACACCGCCTGACGCCCGCCGAGATCATCGTCGGCGTGCAGCGGCCAGTAAGGATCGCGCAGCAACTCGCGGGCGAGGAAGATGATGTCAGCCTGGCAGGTGCGCAGAATGTGCTCGGCCTGCGCCGGCTCGGTAATCATGCCCACGGTGCCGGTGGCGATGCCTGACTCCTTGCGCACCCGTTCGGCGAAGCGCGTCTGATAACCCGGCCCCACAGGAATCTCGGCGTTGGCGGCGGTACCACCGGAGGAGACGTCGATCAGATCCGCTCCCAGTGCCTTGAGGCGACGCGCCAGTTCCACGGTTTCATCCGGGTTCCAGCCGTCTTCAACCCAGTCGGTGGCCGAGACCCGGACGAACAGCGGCAGCTCTTGCGGCCACACCTCGCGAACGGCCTCGGTGACTTGCAGCACCAGACGAATGCGGTTTTCGAACGAACCACCGTATTGATCGCGGCGCTGATTGCTCAGCGGTGACAGAAACTGATGCAGCAGATAACCGTGGGCGGCATGTACCTCGACCACGCTGAAACCCGCGGTCAACGCGCGTTTGGCGGCGGCAACGAAGGCCTGAACGACCTCGGCGATCTGCCCTTCATCAAGCTGTTTCGGTTGTGTGTGTTGCGGATCGAAAGCAATCGGCGATGGCCCGACCGGGGTCCAGCCGCCATCCTCCGGTTTGACGCTACCGTGTTTGCCGATCCATGGACGATGAGTGCTGGCCTTGCGCCCGGCGTGGGCCAGTTGAATGCCGGCAACAGCGCCCTGAGCGGTGATGAAGCGGGTAATGCGTTGCAGCGGTTCGATCTGTTCGTCGTTCCACAAACCGAGGTCTTCGGCGGTGATCCGCCCATCGGCGGTGACCGCCGTGGCTTCAGTGAATATCAGACCGGCGCCGCCCACCGCGCGGCTGCCCAGGTGCACGAGATGCCAGTCGTTGGCCAGACCGTCGACGCTGGAGTACTGGCACATCGGCGACACGGCGATGCGGTTGGGCAGGATCAGTTGGCGGAGGGTAAAGGGTTCGAGCAGCAGACTCATGGGGCACCTCTCAAATCAGTGGGCAGGCTCCAGGGTTCTGTTTGAAAAGTCGACGAGTGACAGGAAAAGGTGCAGCACCCGCCCCCGCGGGCAAAAAATTCGACAAGACGTCACAAGGCCAATCAAGCAGTGCTTAGAGCCTAGTCGACAACCGGGGATGAGGGAGGGTTCAGAGTGATTCAGTGTGTGAAAGGGTGCTTTCGTGAGCAGGCTCGCTCCCACATTTTGGAATGCATATCCCTGTGGGAGCGGGCTTGCTCGCGAATGGCGTCAGCGCGGTTCGATGTGGGCAATCATCAGTTGCACCGTCTCGTTGCCACGAAACTCGTTGACGTCGAGCTTGTAGGCCAGCTCGACCCACTGAATGGTCGGATTCGGCCACACTTCGCGGTCGATACCGAAAGCGATGCCATCCAGCTTCACCGAACCGCATTCGCTTTTCAGCACCACTTTCAGGTGCCGCTCGCCGACCACTCGCTGCTCGACCAACTGGAACACGCCATGGAACAGCGGCTCCGGGAAGTGCTGGCCCCAAGGCCCGGCATGACGCAATGCGCGAGCCAGCTCCAAGTGGAACTCCTCGACCGCAAGCGTGCCGTCCGACAGCATCCGCCCGGTCAGGTCTTCTTCGCGAAGTTGCCGACGCACTTCGGCATCGAAAGCCTCGGCGAACAACGGAAAATTCTCTTGCGGCAAGGTCAGGCCGGCCGCCATCGCGTGACCGCCGTACTTGGCGATCAGGTTCGGATGCTGCGCCGCCACCACGCTCAAAGCATCGCGGATGTGGAAACCCTGCACCGAACGGCCCGAGCCCTTGAGCAAACCATCGCCGGCATCGGCGAAGGCAATGGTCGGGCGGAAATAACGCTCTTTCATGCGCGAGGCGAGAATGCCGATCACGCCCTGGTGCCACTCGGGATCGAACAGGCATAAGCCGAACGGCATCGATTCCACCGGCAAGTCCTTGAGCTGGGCCAACGCCTCGCGCTGCATGCCCTGCTCGATGGATTTGCGATCCTGGTTCATGCCGTCCAGTTGCGCGGCCATTTCCCGCGCCAGATTGGCGTCGGCGGTGAGCAGGCATTCGATGCCCAGGCTCATATCGTCCAGACGCCCCGCCGCGTTCAAACGCGGGCCGACGATGAATCCCAGGTCTGTGGAGGTAATCCGCGCCGCGTCACGCTTGGCGACTTCAAGAATCGCCTTGATCCCCGGACGGGCACGCCCGGCGCGAATCCGCTCGAGGCCCTGATGCACCAGAATCCGGTTGTTGGCATCCAGCGGCACCACGTCGGCGACGCTGCCCAGCGCCACCAGATCCAGCAGTTCGCCGATGTTCGGCTGCGGCTTGCTCTCGTACCAGCCGAGGCTGCGCAGGCGCGCGCGCAAGGCCATCAACACGTAGAAAATCACCCCGACCCCGGCCAGCGCCTTGCTCGGAAACTCACAGCCCGGCTGGTTCGGGTTGACCAGCGCATCGGCTTGCGGCAGTTCATCGCCGGGCAAGTGGTGGTCAGTGATCAAGACCTTGAGCCCGGCCTTTTTCGCCGCGGCCACGCCTTCGACGCTGGAGATGCCGTTGTCGACGGTGATCAACAACTGCGGCTCGCGGGTCAGGGCAACTTCGACGATTTCCGGGGTCAGGCCATAGCCGTATTCAAAGCGGTTCGGCACCAGATAATCGACATGCGCCGCGCCCAGCAGACGCAAGCCGAGCACGCCGACCGTACTGGCGGTCGCGCCATCAGCGTCGAAGTCGCCGACGATCAGAATCCGCTGACGCTGCTCCAGCGCCGTCACCAGCAGGTCCACCGCCGCCTCGATGCCCTTGAGCTGCTGAAACGGAATCAGCCGCGCCAGACTTTTATCCAGCTCCGCCTCGGACTGCACGCCCCGCGCGGCGTACAAACGCGTCAGCAAAGGTGGCAGGTCACCGAGAAACGGCAGCGTGGCAGGCAACGGTCGAGGATCAATACGCATGGGGTAACGGAAACTTCTCTTGAATACGTGGGATTAATCAGTGAACGACGCAGGATCAGCCGCGCTCACCGGCCAGCCATTCCAGCTGGACTTCGTGCTGACCACGGTCGTCAGTGACGAAGATCGTGCCTTCGCTGATCATCACGTCCCACTTGATGACGCGCGGCATGTCCTTGGCCAGGGTTTCCAGCACCTCTTGCGGCACGGCGGCGATGTTGACGTTTTTCAGGTTCTTCGCCACCGGTACCACTTTGCCTTCCCAAACGCGCAGGCTGCCGTAGGCCAGCAGGCTGGTGCGTTCGGTACGACGCGAGCACCAGGTCAGACGATCGGCGTCCGGCTGACCGACTTCGATCCAGTGCAGAACGCGGTCATCCAGGCTTTTTTCCCACAGCGCAGGTTCATCCACGTCCGACAGACCACGGCCAAACGACAGCAGTTCGTTGTACCAGAGGGCGTAGGCCAGCAGCCGCACGGTCATGCGCTCTTCGGTTTCCGAAGGGTGACGGGCGATGGTCTGCTTGACGCTCTCGTAGACGCTACGGTCGAGGTCGGTGAGGTTCAGTTCGAATTTGTACGTGGTAGACGGCTGGGCCATGAACGGGCTTCTTGATACGAGGAAAGTCGGCAAGTCTAACCGATGCCGTAGGCAATCATCGAATTGATGGCGATCAACCTGCGGCGTCTGACAGCCGGCTATGTTAAAACGCTGTATCCGCTCAGCCTTGTCCTACAGGATTCAGTATGCCGTTCGCCAACAAACCGCTCAGCGGTGTGAAAGTCATTGAATTGGGTACGTTGATTGCCGGGCCGTTTGCCTCGCGCATTTGCGGCGAGTTCGGCGCCGAAGTGATCAAGATCGAATCGCCCGACGGCGGCGATCCGCTGCGCAAGTGGCGCAAATTGTATGAAGGCACCTCGCTGTGGTGGTTCGTCCAGGCGCGCAACAAAAAGTCGCTGACGCTGAACCTCAAGCACCCCGAGGGTCTGGCGATCCTGAAAAAACTCCTCGGCGAAGCCGACATCCTGATCGAGAACTTTCGCCCCGGCGTGCTGGAAAAACTCGGGCTGAGCTGGGAAACCCTGCACGCGCTGAATCCGAAACTGGTGATGGTGCGCCTCTCCGGTTTCGGCCAGACCGGGCCGATGAAAGATCAACCGGGCTTCGGCGCGGTCGGCGAGTCCATGGGTGGTTTGCGCTATATCACCGGCTTCGAGGACCGGCCACCGGTGCGCACCGGGATCTCCATCGGTGACTCGATAGCCGCGCTGTGGGGCGTGATCGGCGCGCTGATGGCGCTGCGTCATCGCGAGGTTAACGGTGGTCTCGGCCAAGTGGTCGATGTGGCGCTGTACGAGGCGATTTTCGCCATGATGGAAAGCATGGTGCCGGAGTTCGACGTGTTCGGTTTCATCCGCGAGCGCACCGGCAACATCATGCCGGGCATCACGCCGTCATCGATCCACACCAGCGCCGACGGCAAGCACGTGCAGATCGGTGCCAATGGCGACGCGATCTTCAAGCGTTTCATGTTGATCATCGGCCGCGAGGATCTGGCCAACGACCCGACGCTGGCGAGCAACGATGGGCGCGATAATCGTCGCGACGAGTTGTATGGCGTGATCGACCGCTGGGTCAATTCGCTGCCGCTGCAAAATGTACTCGACCTGCTCAATCAGGCGGATGTACCGGCCAGCCGGATCTTCAGTGCCGAAGACATGTTCAGCGATCCGCAGTACCTCGCCCGGGAAATGTTCCTGCAGGCGAAACTGCCGGACGGCAAGCCTTTCAAGATGCCGGGCATCGTGCCGAAACTCTCTGAGACACCGGGCACTTCCGAATGGGTCGGGCCGCAGCTCGGTGAACACAATGCGCAGGTACTGCACGATCTTGGCTACGACGAACAGCAGATCGCCCGACTGCGCGCAGACGGAGCCATTTAACCTGAAACATCGCCAGACATCGGACGCCAACCGCGCCCACCACTGGTGGACGTGGCGGCTGTTCGGCCTGTTGTTTCTGCTGATTCTGCCCGCCTGGGCGCAGGCAAAACCGACGCTGATCTGGTTACTGCGCGATCTGCCGCCCCTGACCATCTTCGAAGGCCCGAAAAAGGGCCAAGGCGTCATCGACCAACTGCTGCCGATGCTGATCGCCGGCATGCCGCAATACGAACACACGCTGATGCGGGTCAATCGCGCCCGCGGCATGCAGATGCTGCACGAGCCGTCCTTCACCTGCGACCCCTCGCTGATCTGGAGCAAGGAGCGCACGCAATGGATCGCTTTTTCTATCCCGGCATTTCGCGCTGTCAGCAATGGTCTGGTGGTGCGACAGAAAGATCGCGACGTACTGGCACCTTACCTGGTCGATGGCGAAGTCGATCTGACGGCATTTCTGGCCAATGGCGAAATCAAGGTCGGGGTCGTCGCAGAGCGTAGTTACGGCGAATTTCTCGACAATCTGCTCAAGCAGGCACCCGGCGGCGCACTGACGCCGCACTACGGCAACGATGCCCTGAGCAGCCTGCTGTCGATGCAGCGTCTGGGGCGGCTGCAAGTGGTTTTGGGTTACTGGCCGGAGATCCGCTATCAGGCGCAGCAGGCGCAAATTGCCGAAGATGAATTGGTGTTCTACCCGATTCGCGGCACCGGCAAGTATCTGTCTGGCTATGTCGGATGTTCCGATACGCCCCAAGGCCGTCAGGCGATCAGCGAGATCAACCAACTGCTGCGTACCCTGCCCCATGCGCAACTTGACCAATCGTACGCCGACTGGCTGGATCCCGAGATGCGCACGGATTACCTGCAACAGGCGCGGATGTTTTTCGAGCAGCAGACCGCGCAATAAAACCTGCGGGCAAAAGAAACCCCGAGAAGTGGGGAGACGACTCGGGGTTAAACGTGGTCTACATAAAGACCCGTAGCAGCAAGCGACAAGCACCGGAGCACAATGCTTGATCCTGCTGTTATGGGGTCTGACTGACGAGAGTGCAGGAAGGTTCCCACAAAAAATATTTCATCTTTACAGTGCCGCGCGCTTATCCAGCGCTGCATTGCGCAAAGCCGCGATCACACAGGGCTCCAGTCGACCTTCGGCGATCAGCACATCACGGTGCAGACCGTCGACCACATCGGTCAGCAGGCGCTTGTCGGTCAATTGCGCCTGATTGAATTCGCGCTCCACCACGATGGCCCCGTTGCTGTTCTTCAGCGTCACCAGGCATTCGCCATGGGCGCCACACGGAGTCAACGTGACCTGGTACGGGCTCAGAGCCTCACCGAGCAATAGACTGATACTTTCCATCTCGATCTCCACTCAATAGTCCGAAAACATTGTGCCTGGGGCGTGTTCACAATAAATGACCACCCGCCCGAGAAGAAAGTTCTGAATACCGCGCTGCTCCCGGAGCAGTTAGCGGTCTGTCAAAGAATGCACGGTGAAGATGACAGAAACAAAACCGTCGGTTCAGGCACCCGACGGATGGGCTGCCGTGTGCAGGTAGCTGTCCAGCAACCCGCGCATCAGTACCGCCGAGACTGGCGCCTGCAAGCGCCCCAGCAGCTTCAGGTCCTGAGCGTGCAGCATGCTTTCGAGATCGCTCAGCAGACCCGGTGCCATCCGCCCCAGCAGGATGACGGCGCTGGCCTCCCGTCGGGCCGCCAGATGCCGGATCAGTGCCAGGCCTTCTCCGCCTTCCAGTTGCGGATCGCAGATCGCGATGTCGACCCGGGTACGACGCGCCAGCGAACAGCGCGCCGAAGCCAGCGACGGCGCCGTCAGTACGTCATAGATGCCGACCGCGTTGAGCATCTGGTGCAACGCCATCATTCGATAAGGATCAGGTTCTAGAATCAGGACTTTGAGCGAGCGCATGGGCGACCTCGGAAACGGCAATCGCGGACTTGTCCGCAGTTGCCGCCCACTTTAGGGCAGCCTCCTTCAGTCCCCCATCGGAAAAGGAGGCGCGTGACATAGGAAATTTCCCTGTATCACTGCGATGTCATACCGCTGTTGCGTCGCGCTGGGTGATGTCCGTCCAGCCGCCGAGCAGGCCTCGCAATTCGCCTTTCACGCTGTAGAACGGCACGGTCCACTGGTAGATTTCCCGATTGCCATTATTGAATTGCAGGCGGCGTCTGCTGAAGCGGGTTCTGCGTGTCCTCAACTGAATCATGAACTCATCATGCAGCATCCCGGCAGTGGCTCGTGGCAGCGCATCGACGTCGATCAAGCGGCATCCTTTCACCTGTTCAAAGCGGATCGACAACGCCTCTTCATAACTTTTGTTGCACAGAATCAGGCGCCCCTCCAGGTCACGAACGAACACCGGATCAGGCATGGCATCAATCAACGCACGCTGGAACACCAACTGATCGCCGAGTTCGCTTTGCACGTCTCGATACTGTTTGATCACAGCCGCCATTCGCCGATTCCATAGCAGCGACATCACACAAAAGCCCCCGACCAGAACCACGCCCCAGCAGCTCGAGCGGAGCCAGTGCTGCCAACCGGCGGCGGCCGGCTTCTGGCCGATGCCGCCCAGCCATTTCAGGCGAATGGCTCGTAGCTCTGAGGCCGGGAATGCTTCCAGGGCCTTGTTCAGAATGCTCAGTAATTGCGGCAGGCCTCTGCGCACCGCCAGAAGATCGGCCTCCCACTTGCCCTCCAGCAGTTCGCCGACCTGCAGCAGGCCCGAAGGGTAGAGTTGCGCGCCGATTTCGTTTTCGATGGTGGCATAGGCTTCGCCGCTTTCGACCAACGCCCGCGCCTCGGCATAGGTTTTGACCGAACGTAATTCGATGGACGGATAATCGCGCCGGATCATCCCCTCCAGCGCGTGCCGGCCAGGTAATACCAGCACCCGTTTGGCCAACTGCTCCAACGAATGCAGCCCGGGTTCTCCGGTACGGCCGACAAACACCCAGCCGGCACCGCCAAAGGCATGGCTGAAATCCAGACTCGATCTGCGCTCGTCATTCATCGCCAGGGTCGTGCTCATGTCCGCTGCACCGGTTTCCAGGCGCTCGAGCATCTGCGCGGTCGAGAAGGATTCCCGGTAGATGAACTTTAATCCGGTCATGGCACTGATGCGTTTGAGCACATCACTGTTAAGGCCACTCCAGTGACCGTGCTCATCCAGGAACAGGTACAACGGGTACTGCTCCGCTGCCACGATCACCGTCGGGTTATCCCGGATCCATTGCAGCTCTTCCTCATCCAGCACCACGGTGCCAATGTTCAACTGCTCTTCATCATGCGCCAGGTGCGCCGCCGCGCCCACGCGCCAACCCCACAACAGGCACAACAGAAGTACCCGCTTCAGGGTGTGTTTCCATCCTCTTTCAAACAGCATTGCCACTTCCTTCGTGATCGACTCACCCGTCCTTCATGGGCGAAAACCCGAGCAGTGTGGCAGCAGAAACAAAAAAGCCCGTCAGGAGACGGGCTTCAAAATGTGACAGCTTTTTCGACTTACAGCGGCTTGCCGCGGTTGCCATGCTGGCTGACAAAGGCCTGTACGGCTTTCAGTTCGTTTGGCAAAACGGTGCAGCGCTCGTTTCGCTCAAACAAATCAGAAAGATGTGCAGGCAGTTCGAGAGCTTTTCCTACACCTGCTTTCTCTACGGCATCCGGGAACTTCACCGGATGCGCCGTGCCCAGGATCACCATCGGGATGTCCAGACTGCGACGGCATTCACGTGCGGCCTTGACGCCGATGGCGGTGTGTGGATCCAGCACTTCGCCGCACTGCGCGTAGACTTCGGCAATGGTTTCGCAGGTTTGCGCATCGTCGACGGCCAGCGAGTCGAACAGCTTGCGGGCTTCAGTCCAGCGCTCTTGCTCGACGCTGAAACCGCCGCCCTGCTTGAACGAATCCATCAAACCGGCAATCGCCGCACCGTTGCGACCGTGCAGGTCGAACAGCAGGCGTTCGAAGTTCGACGAGACCATGATGTCCATCGACGGCGACAGCGTGGCGTGCAGGGTTTCCTTGACGTACTGGTTACCGCTCATGAAGCGGTGCAGGATGTCGTTGCGGTTGGTGGCGACGATCAACTGGTTGATCGGCAGGCCCATGTTGCGTGCCAGGTAACCGGCGAAGATGTCGCCGAAGTTGCCGGTCGGTACCGAGAACGCCACCGAACGTGCCGGGCCGCCCAACTGCAGGGCTGCGTGGAAGTAGTAAACGATCTGGGCCATGATCCGCGCCCAGTTGATCGAGTTAACCGCGACCAGGCGCGTGCCCTTGAGGAAGCTCTGGTCGGCGAAGCTGTTCTTGACCATTTCCTGGCAGTCATCGAAGTTGCCTTCGATGGCGATGTTGTGGATGTTCTCACCGAGGATGGTGGTCATCTGCCGACGCTGCACTTCGGACACACGGTTGTGCGGGTGCAGGATGAAGATGTCGACGTTTTCGCAATGCTTGCAGCCTTCAATGGCGGCCGAACCGGTGTCACCCGAGGTGGCGCCGACGATCACCACGCGCTCGCCGCGCTTTTCCAGCACGTAATCGAGCAGACGACCGAGCAGTTGCAGGGCGAAGTCCTTGAACGCCAGGGTCGGGCCGTGGAACAGCTCGAGCACCCATTCGTTGCCGTTCAGCTGACGCAGCGGCGCAACGGCGCTGTGCGAGAACACGCCGTAGGTTTCTTCGAGGATCTTTTTGAAATCGGCGTCAGGAATGCTGCCGGTGACGAACGGGCGCATGACCCGGAAAGCCAACTCGTGATACGGCAGGCCGGCCCAGGAGGCGATTTCTTCCTGGGTGAAACGTGGCAGGTTTTCCGGGACGTACAGACCGCCGTCAGTGGCCAGACCGGCCAGCAGGACGTCTTCGAAATTCAAGGCCGGTGCCTGGCCGCGGGTACTGATATAACGCATGTTTTCAAACCTTCGGTTTGAGCTGCGAGCTTCAAGCTTCAAGCTGCAAGCTGAGTGTCACTGGCCTCTAGCTTGCCGCTTGCCGCTCGTAGCTTGCCGCTGCTTAGTTAAGGTGCTCGACGCGGATCCGCACAACCGGACCGTTGACGCCGGCCAAGGCTTCCAGAGCGGCAATCGCATCGTTCATGTGCTGTTCCAGCACGCGGTGGGTCAGCAGGATCATCGGCACCAGACCGTCGTGTTCCTCGACTTCCTTCTGCATGATCGACTCGATGTTGATGCCGCGCTCCGAGAGGATGCTCGCCACCTGAGCCAGTACGCCCGGATGGTCCTTGGCCTGGATGCGCAGGTAGTAGGCGCTTTCGCAGGCTTCGATCGGCAGGATCGGATGCGCCGACAGCGAGTCCGGCTGGAAGGCCAGGTGCGGCACGCGGTTTTCCGGATCGGACGTCATGGCGCGAACCACGTCCACCAGGTCGGCGATCACCGACGAAGCGGTCGGCTCCATGCCCGCACCGGCACCGTAGAACAGCGTCGAACCGGCAGCGTCACCATTGACCATCACGGCGTTCATCACGCCGTTGACGTTGGCGATCAGACGATCCGCCGGGATCAGCGTCGGGTGTACACGCAGCTCGATGCCGGCCGCAGTGCTGCGCGCGACGCCGAGGTGCTTGATGCGGTAGCCCAGCGCTTCGGCGTAGTTCACGTCAGCGGTGGTCAGTTTGGTGATGCCTTCGGTGTAAGCCTTGTCGAATTGCAGCGGAATGCCGAACGCGATCGAAGCCAGAATCGTCAGCTTGTGCGCTGCGTCGATGCCTTCGACGTCGAAGGTCGGATCGGCTTCGGCGTAGCCCAGCGCTTGCGCTTCGGCCAGCACGTCTTCGAAGGTGCGACCCTTCTCGCGCATTTCGGTGAGGATGAAGTTGCCGGTGCCGTTGATGATCCCGGCGACCCAGTTGATGCGGTTGGCGGACAGGCCTTCACGGATCGCCTTGATCACCGGAATGCCACCGGCCACGGCCGCTTCGAACGCCACGATCACGCCTTTCTCGCGTGCCTTGGCGAAAATTTCATTACCGTGAACGGCAATCAGTGCCTTGTTCGCGGTGACCACATGCTTGCCATTCTCGATGGCCTTGAGTACCAGCTCGCGGGCAACGGTGTAGCCGCCCATCAGCTCTATGACGATGTCGATCTCAGGGTTCGTGGCCACTTCGAAGACATCGTTGGTAATCGCAATACCGGTCGTCTGGAACTGAGGCTTTGGCGTGCGCGTGGCAATTTGTGCCACTTCGATCCCACGCCCGGCACGACGAGCAATTTCCTCGGCGTTGCGCTGAAGTACGTTGAAGGTACCGCCACCGACGGTCCCTAACCCACAGATGCCTACTTTGACCGGATTCACTGTGAACTCCCCATGAAACGGCCGACGCAAGGTCGGCCGGAAAACAACCGCGTGTTCGCGGCTCTCTATTAATGGCCCGGCGAAGTTACCGCCGGACCATGATCGTCAAAGGCTGACCGTGACGATGCGAATTACTTGGCGCCCAGCGCCAGTTTGGCGACTTGTGGCGCCGGCTGGTAGCCCGGAATGACCTGTCCGTCGGCCAAAACGATGGCCGGTGTACCGTTCACGCCGATCGACTGACCCAAAGCGAACTGCTTGGAAACCGGGTTATCGCACTTGGCGGCCTTGATTTCCTTGCCATCGACCATTTTGTCCATGGCCGCTTTCTTGTCTGCCGAGCACCAGACCGCTTGCAGCTGCTCGTCACCCGGCGAGCCGAGGCCCTGACGCGGGAACGCTACGTAACGCACTTCGATGCCGCGCTTGTTCAGCTCAGGCACTTCGGCGTGCAGCTTGTGGCAGTACGGGCAGGTGGTGTCGGTGAACACGGTGATGTGCGATTTGGTCTCGCCCACGGCCGGATACACCACGGTTTCGGCCACCGGAATGGCATTGATCAGTTTGGAGATGCCCGCGCGTTCGGCTTTCTCGGTCAGGTTGACCGGCTTGCCGTCCTTGAGCTGGAACAGGTAGCCCTGAACGATGTACTGGCCGTCGGCGCTGGCGTACAGCACGCGGCTGCCCTTGAGCTTGACTTCATACATGCCCGGCAGCGGGCTGGCGCTGATGCTTTCTACCGGAACCTCGAGTTCGAGTTTTTCCAGGCTTTGACGAATGGCTTTGTCGGCCGCGTCATCGGCGACGGCAAAGGTGCTGACCAACGCAATGGCGGCGGCGGCGAAAATCTGGGTCAGACGCATGAGAACTCCTGAAGGCGGACAAATGAAACGGTCAGAACGCCCGAGCCGGAACACCGGGTCATAACCGTCCATCGTGCAAACCGGCAAAGCCTACCACATAAGGCTCGCATGGCCGAATGCGCCTGACACAAGACACTCAAGGCTGACTGGCACACATTATTGTGGTGAGGGGATTTATCCCCGATGCAGGCGCTGCGGTCGTAAATGGATACTTTGGAATTTTATTGAACGCAAAGTTTTTGGGGCTGCTGCGCAGCCCGTCGGGGATGAATCCCCTCGCCACAGGTAATGACTCCAACATTGAAGGTTGCATCAGCCTCTAGGGTGATGTTTGGCGTGCAGGTCCTGCAAGCGCGCACGCGCCACATGGGTGTAGATCTGCGTGGTCGACAAATCACTGTGGCCGAGCAGCATCTGCACCACCCGCAGGTCGGCGCCGTGGTTGAGCAGGTGCGTGGCGAACGCATGACGCAGGGTGTGCGGCGACAGCGATTTGCCGATCCCGGCGACCTTGGCCCAATGCTTGATGCGGTGCCAGAAGGTCTGGCGGGTCATCTGCTCGCCGCGCTGGCTGGGGAACAGCACATCGCTGGGGCGCCCGCCGAGCAGCTCGCTGCGGCCATCGCGCATATAGCGCTCGATCCAGACGATCGCCTCTTCGCCCATCGGCACCAGCCGCTCCTTGCTGCCCTTGCCCATCACCCGCAACACGCCCTGGCGCAGATTGACTTGCTCCAGCGTCAGGCTCACCAGTTCCGTCACGCGCAGCCCGCAGGCGTACAACACTTCAAGCATGGCGCGGTCACGCTGGCCGATGGCTTCGCTCAGATCAGGCGCCTTGAGCAGCGCTTCGACGTCAGCTTCCGACAACGATTTGGGCAGCGGCCTGCCCAGTTGCGGCATGTCGACGCGCAAGGTCGGATCGACCGTAATCAGCTTTTCCCGCAGCAAATAGCGATAAAAGCCACGCACACCGGAGAGAAATCTGGCGGTGGAGCGCGGTTTGTAGTTCTGCTCCAGACGCCAGGACAGGTGATCGAGGATCAACTCGCGACCGGCATTGATCAGCTCGAGGTTTTTCTCCTGTAACCAACCGTTGAACAGCGCCAGATCGCTGCGGTAGGCGCCGCGGGTGTTGTCGGACAGACCTTTTTCCAGCCACAGGGCGTCGAGGAATTGGTCAATCAGTGGATGGTCGATGGCAGGCATGGGCGCTCAAGACACGCAACCTCCAGGGCTGCGCGCAAATGTAGAGTGAACTGTAGGAATGGCCGCTAGTCTTTCATAGCCCGCAATTTCAAGGAACAGGGAGCTTCAATGAACGAGCAGCAAATTCTCTTGGCATTTGGCGGGATCGGCGCCGCTGCGCTGGGTTGCCAGTGGCTGGCGTGGCGCCTGAAGCTGCCGGCGATTCTGTTTCTGTTGCTGACCGGGATTCTCGCAGGCCCGGTACTGGGCTGGCTCGATCCGCAGGAAATGTTCGGCCCGCTGCTGATGCCGCTGGTGTCGCTGGCGGTGGCGTTGATCCTGTTTGAGGGCAGCCTGACCCTGCATCTGTCGGAATGGCGCGAAATCGGCAGCGTCGTGCATCGGCTGGTGACCCTCGGCGCACTCACGACCTGGGTGGTGATTGCCGTCGCGACCCATTTCCTGCTCGGCTTCGACTGGTTGCTGGCGATTCTGTTCGGCAGCCTGACGCTGGTGACCGGGCCGACGGTGATCGTGCCGATGCTGCGCGTGGTGCGGCCGAAAGCCTCGATCGCCAACATCCTGCGCTGGGAAGGCATCGTCATCGACCCGATCGGTGCCCTGCTCGCGGTGGTGGTCTACAGCTTCATCATCGCCCGGTCCGAGGGCAACGGCCTCGAACAGAGCCTGCTGACTTTCGGCGGCGTGATTGTCTGCGGCAGCGTATTCGGGGTGGTCGGCGGCTGGGTGCTGGGCACCATCATCCGGCGCCAGTGGTTGCCCGAGTACCTGCATAACCTCGCCTCGCTGGCGGCGGTGTTGGGGATCTTCATTGCATCCAACCAGGTGATGCACGAGTCCGGCCTGCTGGCGGTGACGCTGATGGGCATGTGGCTGGCGAACATGAAGGGCGTGGACGTGCGGCACATCCTGCACTTCAAGGAAAACCTCAGCGTACTGCTGATTTCCGGGTTGTTCATTCTGCTGGCGGCGCGGCTGGATCTGCATGCCTTGATCGGCCTCGGGCCGTTGGTGCTGATTCTGCTGCTGGTGATTCAACTGATCGCGCGCCCGCTGAATGTGCTGTTGAGCACCGCAGGTTCGAGCCTGAGCTGGCGTGAACGCGCCCTGCTTTGCTGGATCGCCCCGCGCGGGATCGTGGCGGCGGCGGTCTCGGCGATTTTCGCGATTCGTCTGGATCAAGCCGGGCACGAAGGTGCGCTGCTGCTGGTGCCGCTGACCTTCGCCGTGATCATCGGCACCGTGGTGCTGCAAAGCGCAACAGCACGCCCCTTAGCGCGCTTGCTGAACGTCGCCGAACCGGCGCCGAGCGGCTTCCTGATCGTCGGCGCCAACGGCCCGGCGCGTCTGTTGGGCAAGTCGTTGCAGCAATTGGGCAGCCGGGTGCTGTTGACCGATTCGAGCTGGGAGAACATTCGTGCGGCGCGCATGGAGGGGTTGCCGACGTACTTTGGTAACCCGGCTTCGCAGCATGCCGATGCGCATCTGGATCTGGTCGGGTTGGGGCACTTGTTGGCCCTGTCGCCTTCAGGCGAGCTGAATACCTTGGCGGCGATGCGCTTTCGCCATGACTTCGGTCATCAACGGCTGTTTGGCCTGGCCAGCGGTCAGGAAAGTCGTCGCAGCGACAAGCACCGGGCGAGTCTCGAGCATCGCGGCAATCAGCTGGGGAGCGAGGCGCTGACCTATGCCAAGCTGGCCAGCCTGATCAGCAATGGCGCCGAGTTGTACAGCACAACGCTGACGGACGGTTTTGGCTGGGAGGACTACCAGGCATTGCATGGCAATCGGGCGACGCTGCTGTTCATGCGCGATGACAGCGGCTGGGTGCATGTGGTGACGCCGGAGACTGCTTTGAAACCGGGATCAGGGTGGACGTTGCTGGCGTTGATCCAGCCTGAGAGCAGCGGCGCCTGATCTGACGAATTCGCGAGCAAGCCCGCTCCCACAATGTCCGTGTCGTACATAAACGTTGTAGACGACACAAAACCTGTGGGAGCGGGCTTGCTCGCGAAGGCCGCGACTCGGTTCCGGATCAGGCAGGAAATCCGGGCAGCACCGGCACCGGCCGCTTGTCATCGTCGATGGCCACAAAGCTGAATTGCCCATGGATCGCCTTCTCGCGGCCATCGCAACTCATGCTCTCAACAAATACTTCCACCTCGACCTTGAGGCTGGTGTTACCCACTTTGATCACCCTGCCCACCAGTTCGACGATGGAGCCGGCCGGGATCGCGTGATTGAAGTCGATGCGGTCGGTGGACACGGTCACCAGCGGCAAACGGCAGAAACGCGTAGCGGTGATGAACGACACTTCATCCATCCACGCCAGCGCGGTGCCGCCGAACAGGGTGTTGTGGTGGTTGGTGGTCGGCGGGAAGACGGCTTTGGTCACGCGGGTCACCGAGAGTTCGGTGCGGCGTTCGATTTCCTGGTCACGGGTGGTCATGAAGAATGGCTCTGATTTCTGGCTCCCGAAACACAAGCAAGATCAAAAGATCGCAGCCTTCGGCAGCTCCTACAGTGGGGGCAGTTTATTGCAGGCAACAAAAAAGCAGCCCGTAGGCTGCTTTTTTCTGCATCGGAAGCTGGACTTAAGCCAGTTTTTCCTTGATGCGAGCTGCTTTACCCGACAGGTCGCGCAGGTAGTACAGCTTGGCTTTACGTACGTCACCGCGACGTTTAACAGCCATGCTGTCGATCTGCGGGGAGTAGGTCTGGAAAGTACGTTCTACGCCAACACCGTTGGAGATTTTACGAACGGTGAACGCACTGTTCACGCCGCGGTTACGCTTGGCGATTACAACGCCTTCGAACGCTTGCAGACGGGAACGATCGCCTTCCTTCACTTTCACCTGAACGACAATGGTGTCGCCTGGGGCAAAGGTAGGGATTTCTTTGGTCATCTGCTCTGCTTCGAGTGCAAGGATGATTTTGTTGGTCATGCTGTGCTCCTAAGGTAAATCAACTGATCTACCATCGATACGTTGTTAACTATCGTCCCGCTCGCGGATGTATTCCTCGAGCAGCTTCTTCTCTTCTCCAGAAAGCGAGCGGCTTTCCAGAAGATCGGCGCGTCGTTCATAGGTCCTACCAAGGGACTGCTGTAAACGCCAACGCCGGATATGCGCGTGATTGCCACTTAGCAACACGTCGGGAACACGCTGATCCGCATACACCTCAGGTCGGGTGTAGTGCGGGCAATCCAGCAGACCATCCGTAAAGGAATCTTCCTCAGCGGAATCCGCATGCCCTAAAGCTCCGGGCAGCAGTCGTGTAACCGCATCGATCATGACCATGGCCGGCAGCTCGCCGCCAGACAGTACATAGTCACCAATCGACCACTCTTCATCGACATGAGCCTCAATAAAGCGCTCGTCAATGCCTTCATAGCGGCCGGCAATCAGGATCAATGCATCCGATTTTGCCAACTCGCGTACCGCCGACTGAGTCAGTTGACGGCCTTGGGGGGACAGGTAAATCACCTTCGCCGCCTCCCCGGCTGCTGCCTTGGCCTGAACCAGAGCATCTTCCAGGGGCTTGATCTTCATCACCATGCCCGGACCACCGCCAAACGGGCGATCGTCCACAGTGTGATGCCGATCCGTCGTGTAATCCCGCGGATTCCAACAGGTCAGCTGCAACAGCCCCTGTTTGACCGCACGACTGGTAATGCCGTACTCACTGATGGCCGAGAACATCTCGGGGAACAGCGTAATGACGTCTACGCGCAGGCTGGCCATTGCTTAGAAGTCCGCGTCCCATTCCACCCGCATCACGCCTGCATCCAGGTCGATGGCCAGCACGCATTGCTCTGTATAGGGCAACAACCGCTCGCGATCATCCAGGCTGCCCGCGCAGGGCTTGACCACCAATACATCGTTCGCGCCGGTCTCCAACAGGTGATCAACCTTGCCGAACAATTGCTCGTCCTGGTTGATGACGCTCAGACCCTGCAACTGGTACCAGTAGTACTCGTCGCCTGTCAGGTTGGGCAAAAGGCTTCGCGAGATGCAGATCTCATAACCGCTCAGAAGACGGGCTTCATCGCGATCGTCGAGGCCTTTGAGCTTGGCAACCAGATCCTTTTGAGTGGATCGGCCGCTGACCAGCTCGACCTGTTTCACCACGCCTTCGCGCCGAAGCGTCCAGTTGCGGTAGTCCAACAGGTTTTCAATCGGATCGGTAAAGGAAAAGACCTTCACCTCGCCGCGAACGCCGTGAACCGAAAAAATCTTGCCGACAACGATCAGGTCATCAGCTTTTTCTGGCGTCGCGCTCATACTGCTCAGGCTGCAGCCTTGGCAGATTCCTTCAGCAACTGAGCAACACGCTCAGAAGGCTGTGCACCAACGCTCAGCCAGTAGGCTACGCGCTCTTGGTTCACGGACAGACGGATTTCCTGACCACGGGCAACAGGGTTGAAGAAGCCAACCTGTTCTTTGTGGGAGCCGTCACGCGGGTTACGCGAGTCGGTTACGGTCAGGTGGTAAAACGGGCGCTTTTTGGAGCCGCCAAGGGCAAGACGGATTGTTAGCATGTGAACATCGTTCCTGTAGTCGGTGCTGCAAATCTAAATGCACAGCGGGCATGGGTGCCCGAAAGGCCGCATATTCTAAGGAATATCCGGACTTTTGCAAATGACTTTTTCCGGCGCCTATGGCATGCCGTGCGGATTTGCATATAGAGCCGTCGATGAAAACGGCCAGTCAGCTCCCGCCGAGTGCGGGTTTGCTGTTGATCCTGCGTCCTTGCAGGGTCTGCGCCGGTGCGACGACCGGCGAAGTCTTAGTGTCCTGAATCACATTTTCGGCATGCCGCCGCCGGGCAACATACCGCCCATGCCGCGCATCATTTTCGCCATTCCGCCTTTGGCGGTGAATTTCTTCATCATCTTCTGCATCTGCTTGTGCTGCTTGATCAAGCGGCCGATGTCCTGCACCTGAGTGCCGGAACCCATGGCGATCCGGCGTTTGCGCGAACCGCTGATCAGCTCAGGGTCGCGGCGCTCGGCCGGGGTCATGGAGTTGATGATGGCTTCCATCTGCTTGAACTGCTTCTCTGCCGCGTTCTGGGCATTGCCCATCTGCGACAGGTTGACGCCGCCAATGCTCGGCAGTTTGTCCATGAGCCCGCCGAGGCCGCCCATGTTCTTCATCTGTTGCAGCTGATCGCGGAAGTCTTCGAGGTCGAAGCCCTTGCCCTTTTTCAGCTTCTTGGCCAGTTTGTCGGCCTTGTCCTTGTCGAGGGTCGCTTCAGCCTGTTCGATCAGGCTGAGCACGTCGCCCATGCCGAGGATCCGCGAAGCGATACGCTCAGGGTGGAACGGATCGAGCGCCTCGCTCTTCTCGCCCATACCGATGAACTTGATCGGCTTGCCGGTGATCGCGCGTACCGACAGTGCGGCACCGCCACGGGCATCGCCGTCGACCTTGGTCAGGATCACACCGGTCAGCGGCAGCGCATCACCGAAGGCCTTGGCCGTGTTGGCCGCGTCCTGACCGGTCATGGCATCGACCACGAACAGGGTTTCCACCGGGTTGATCGCGGCGTGCAGCGCCTTGATCTCGCCCATCATCTCTTCGTCGATGTGCAGACGACCGGCGGTATCGACGATGACCACGTCGATGAATTTCAGTTTTGCTTCTTTAATAGCAGCGGTCGCGATGTCGACCGGCTTCTGGCTCAGGTCGGACGGGAAGAACGTCACGCCGATGTCGTTGGCCAGGGTTTCCAGCTGTTTGATAGCAGCAGGACGGTAGATGTCCGCCGACACGACCATCACCGACTTCTTCTTGCGCTCCTTGAGGAAGCGCGCGAGTTTGCCGGCGGTGGTGGTTTTACCGGCGCCCTGCAGACCGGCCATCAGAATGACGGCGGGCGGCACGGCGCTCAGGTTCAAGTCTTCGTTGGCCGCGCCCATCAGGCTTTCGAGTTCGGCCTGGACGATCTTCACGAATGCCTGGCCCGGCGTCAGGCTGCGCGACACCTCGGTGCCGACAGCGCGCTCCTTGACCGAATTGACGAAGTCCTTGACCACCGGCAGGGCGACGTCGGCTTCGAGCAACGCCATGCGCACTTCGCGCAGGGTGTCTTTGATATTGTCTTCAGTCAGCTTCGCCTTGCCGGTGACATGGCGCAGCGTCTGCGAGAGACGGTCGGTTAAGTTTTCAAACATTGCGCGATCCTTTCAGGCCCTGTGTAGACCGGGATAATGGCGGCCCAGACCGGATTCAACATGTGCTCGGCGAGCCTGCGGCGTGGGCAGGTCGCGGATTATAGCGAAGACTGCGTCGGGCGGACACCTCGCACTTTCGTGGTGTGGCGGTTCTATGCCAAACTCAGCGCCTTTCGGGCCTGCCTAACAGGATTTATGCTCCCCTTGTCACCCAGTTTGCTGACCACGCTCGCCGCCGCTCTCCTTTATGCCGCTGCGACCCTTTATCAGGGCACCCGCCTGGCCTCCGGCGCCAAGGCGAACAAGCGCCTGCTGGTTACGCTCGGCATCTTCGCCGTGCTCGCCCACAGCGCCAGCCTGCTCACTCACCTGCTGACGCCGATCGGCCTGGGCCTGGACTTCTTCAGCGCCGCCAGCCTGATTGCCGCGGCCGTCATCGCTCTGACGCTGCTGGCCTGCTCGCGGATCCCGGTGGAAAACCTTTTGGTGCTGCTGTTTCCGCTCGGCGCGGCCACGGTGCTGCTGGCCCAGTTCGCGCCGGCCGGCACGGTGCAGATCATCGACGAAGAACCGGGCATCCTCGCCCATATCCTGCTGTCGATCCTCGCCTACGGCATGTTCACCATCGCGGTGTTCCAGGCCTTGTTGCTGCTGGTGCAGGATCACCAGCTCAAGCACAAGCACCCGTCGGGCCTGATCAAGAACTTCCCGCCGCTGCAAACCATGGAAAGCCTGTTGTTCGGCTTCCTCTGGGCTGGCTGGACGCTGCTGTCGCTGTCGCTGATCTCCGGCTGGCTGTTCGTCGAGAACCTGTTCGCCCAGCATCTGGTGCACAAGACCTTGCTGGCGTGCCTGGCCTGGATCGTGTTCAGCGTGCTGCTGTGGGGCCGCAATCGCCTCGGCTGGCGTGGCCACAAGGCGATTCGCTGGACTCTCGCCGGTTTCTGCCTGCTGATGTTGGCGTATTTCGGCAGCAAACTGGTTCGTGAATACATCCTGCACATCTGACGGGCGGCATAAATGGACGGTTTGCCCATAGGGCCGATGCTCGCGGTATTTGTCCTGCTGATTTTATGGTCGGGGCTGTTTACTGCCGTCGAAGTCGCTCAGCAGCACCTGCTGGCGCAACGCACGGCCTCGCGTGCCAGCGACAAGCCGCTGGCGAAGCTGAGTTTTCCGCTCGATAGTCTGATCCTGTGCAACACCCTGTGCCGAGCGCTCGCGGTGATCATCGCCACACTGCTGGCGATCTTTCTTTGCGAAGAGAACGGCCCTTGGGCTGCCTGCCTGGGCGCCGGCGCCGTGTTGCTGGTGTTTGCCGATTACTTTCCGCGCAGCGTAGCCCAGCGTTATCCCGATGCGGTGCTGTCGTTCGGCAATACCCTGCTGACCGTTCCACTGAAAATCCTTTACCCGCTGGCCTGGCTGCTGAGCAGCCTCAGCGGTTGGCTGCTGCGCCCCTTCGCGCGCAAGCCCCAAGTGGTCCAGCAGAGCGAAGACGAAGATCCCGCTGAGCACAACGACGACCCGGAACACCCGTCTCGCACACACCCGGTTTCGGGAATCCACGCGCTGGACAACATCACGGTCAACGACATTCTGGTGCCGCGCAGCGATGTCGACGGTATCAACCTTGACGACTCGATCGAAGAGATCATCGAACTACTGCGCCAGAACAAGCGCACACGCCTGCCAGTGTTCCACAGTGACATCAACCAGGTCGAAGCGGTGCTCAACACCCGGCAGATCCGCCATCTGCTCAACGATGGCAACCTGACCCGCGAAGCGCTGCTGGCCGCCAGCTACGAACCGTATTTCGTCCCGGAAAGCACCCCGCTGCAACTGCAACTGCTGAACTTCCACAAGCAGCAGCGCCGGCTGGGCATGGTGGTGGACGAGTACGGCGAAGTGCTGGGCATCGTGACTCTGGAAGACATTCTCGAAGAGATCGTCGGCGAATTCGAAAGCGAGCACAGCCTCGACAATCCGCACATCCATCCGCAGGCCGACGGGCGCATGGTGATCGATGGTACCGCGTCGATCCGCGAGTTGAACAAATGCCTGGGCTGGCATTTGCCGAGCGACGGGCCGAAGACCCTTAACGGCCTGGTGACCGAAGCACTGGAGACCATTCCCGACAGCGCGGTGTGCCTCAAGATCGGCCGCTATCGGCTGGAAATTCTCGAGACCGAAGACAACCGGGTGAGCAAGGTGTTGATCTGGCATACGACCTCGGTGCCCGCCAAGGTTTAAGCGCTGTTGTGGAGAGGGAGCTTGCTCCCGCTGGGTTGCGAAGCAGCCCTGGCTTTTGATTTACCCACAGATTCAAGCAGCCGCTGCGCGCCCGAGCGGGAGCAAGCTCCCTCGCCACAGAAAGCCCAACGGCTGCGATCCTTTGCTCTTGTTTGATTGTTAGCCCCCTTCCTATAATCGAGCTGCTTACCCAAGCGCCGCCGAGCCCTGTGCTTACCCCGCACGCCAACGGTTTCGGTAATTTTCCGCACCACCCCGACGACTGTTCCTACTCGAAACAGCGCTCGCGCCTGATCCCACATCCCTGGGTGTTCGACCATAATAATTCGCTCCAACGGAGCTCATGACTGTCAGGGATCACCGCATGACGACCAGTACTGCTTACAGCGACACCGCGCCAGCCCAACCGACCAACTCCGCCACCCGCGTGGCGACGGCGAGCTTCATCGGCACCGCCATCGAGTTCTACGACTTCTACGTCTACGCCACTGCCGCCGCACTGGTGATCGGGCCGGTGTTCTTTCCGCAGACGTCCGGCACCGCGCAGATGCTTTCGGCGTTTCTCACCTTCGGCATCGCCTTCCTCGCCCGCCCGCTGGGTTCGGCGCTGTTCGGCCATTTCGGTGACCGCATCGGGCGCAAATCGACACTGGTCGCCTCGCTACTTCTGATGGGCGTGTGCACCACGCTGATCGGCGTGCTGCCGGGTTACGCCAGCATTGGCGCCTGGGCACCGATTCTGCTGTGCGTGCTGCGTTTCGGTCAGGGGCTGGGATTGGGTGGTGAATGGGGTGGCGCGGCGTTGCTGGCCACGGAGAATGCGCCCAAGGGCAAACGGGCGTGGTTCGGCATGTTTCCGCAGCTTGGCCCGTCGATCGGTTTTCTCGCGGCGAACGGGCTGTTCCTGAGCCTGGCCATGACCCTCAACGACGAGCAGTTCCGCAGCTGGGGCTGGCGGATTCCGTTTCTGCTCAGTGCGGTACTGGTGATGGTCGGCCTGTACGTGCGCCTGAAACTCCACGAAACCCCGGTATTCGCCAACGCCATTGCCCGTCAGGAACGAGTGAAAGTGCCACTGGTCGAGCTGTTCAGCCAGTACTGGGCGCCAACCCTGCTCGGCGCGGCGGCTATGGTGGTGTGTTATGCGCTGTTTTACATCTCGACGGTGTTTTCCCTGAGCTACGGCGTATCCACACTGGGTTACAGCCGGGAGACGTTCCTTGGACTGCTGTGTTTTGCCGTGCTGTTCATGGCCGCGGCAACGCCATTGTCCGCCTGGGCCAGCGACCGTTACGGGCGCAAACCGGTGCTGATCGTCGGTGGTGTGCTGGCGATCCTGTCCGGATTCCTGATGGAGCCGCTGCTGACGCAAGGTTCGACCTGGGGCGTGGCGCTGTTCCTGTGCATCGAGCTGTTCTTGATGGGCGTGACGTTTGCCCCGATGGGCGCGCTGTTGCCGGAACTGTTTCCGACGCACGTGCGCTATACCGGCGCATCGGCGGCCTACAACCTGGGCGGCATCGTCGGCGCCTCGGCCGCCCCGTTCTTCGCGCAGAAACTGGTGGCGATGGGGGGTTTGAGTTATGTCGGCGGGTATGTGTCGGCGGCAGCGGTGCTCAGCCTGATTGCTGTGCTGTGCCTGAAGGAAACGCGCAATAACGATCTGAATCAGGTTGCCTGACGGAAGATCAAAAGCTTCGCGAGCAAGCTCGCTCCCACAATTGGTTTTGTGTACGCCACAGATCCAATGTGGGAGCGGGCTTGCTCGCGAATGCCGCGCCTCGGTTTACAGCTCTACAACAACAGCCTGAGCAGCCCGGGTCGCCTTGGCACGCGCAGCTTCGATCGACTCATCCCGCGCCAACGCCACGCCCATCCGGCGCTGACCATTGGCTTCAGGCTTGCCGAACAGACGCAACGCCGTATCCGGCTCGCTCAATGCAGCGCCAAGGTTGGCGAATGCGGTCTGGGTCGACTGACCTTCCACCAGAATCACTGCCGAAGCCGAAGGGCCGAACTGACGGATCAGTGGCACCGGCAGACCGAGAATGGCGCGAGCGTGCAGGGCGAACTGCGACAGATCCTGAGAAATCAGGGTCACCAGACCGGTGTCATGCGGGCGCGGCGAGACTTCGCTGAACCACACCTGATCGCCCTTGATGAACAGTTCGACGCCGAACAGACCGCGACCACCCAATGCCTCGGTCACAGCTTTGGCCACGCGCTCGGACTCAGCCAGGGCAATCGGGCTCATGGCCTGCGGCTGCCACGACTCCTGATAGTCGCCCTTCTCCTGACGGTGACCGACCGGTGCGCAGAACGTAGTGCCGCCGATGTGGCGCACGGTCAGCAGAGTGATTTCGTAGTCGAAATCGATGAAGCCTTCGATGATCACCCGACCTTTGCCGGCGCGACCACCCTCTTGTGCGTAATCCCAGGCTTTCTGCACGTCATCGGCGCTGCGCAGCAGGCTTTGACCTTTGCCCGACGAGCTCATGACCGGTTTCACCACGCACGGGAAACCCAGGTCCTGAACGGCTTTGCTGTAGTCCTCGAAGGTGTCGGCAAAGTGGTACGGCGAGGTCGGCAGGTCCAGCTCTTCAGCGGCTAGACGACGGATGCCTTCGCGGTTCATGGTCAGTTGCGCGGCGCGCGCGGTCGGGATCACAGTGAAGCCTTCGGCTTCCAGTTCGACCAGCGTGGCGGTGGCGATGGCTTCGATTTCCGGCACGATGAAGTGCGGCTTCTCGGCTTCGATGACGGCACGCAAGGCCGCGCCGTCGAGCATGTTGATCACGTGGCTGCGGTGCGCAACCTGCATGGCCGGCGCGTTGGCGTAACGGTCGACGGCAATCACTTCAACGCCCAGGCGTTGCAGCTCGATCACCACTTCCTTGCCCAACTCACCACAGCCACACAGCAATACGCGGGTCGCGGTTGGCGACAATGGAGTTCCGATACGGGTCATCTCAGGTCCTCAAAGAAGCGGATCATCGAGGAAAGCAACGCCAGACGCGCTTTCCATAGGGAGAAAGCGCGGCATTTTACATGAACCGGAGGGTTTGGCTTAGCTCGCGACAGCCTGTTTGCGCTCGCGCCAGGCCATGATCAGCCAAACGGCAGTGACGCCAGCGAACTTCGAGACCAATGCGGTGATGATCACCGGTGGCGTCATCAGGTCGATCATGCCGAAAAAGATGAAGGTATCGAGGGGAATGCTCAGTGCCGAACTGATCCACAAGCGGTCACGCAACGGGCGTTTGGTGACGCTGAACACCAGCCAGTCGATGCACTCGGAGATCGCGAACGCGGTGGCGCTGGCCAGGGCGATCGACGGATCAGAGGTGACGTAGGACAGCACCAGCGCCGCCAGCATCGCCACGATGGCGCCGTGGCCAAAACGGGTTTGCACCATGTCGCGCAACACGAACACCAACCCGCCCCAGGCTGACCAGATGATGTCCAGGTGCGGCGCGGTGGAGAAAGCGAAGTTGATCAGCACGACGCTGCTGATGTAGGCGATGAGGAAAATCATGGGGGCGACCTGTCAAATTGGCGCACAGGTTACTTGAGGCAGAGAGTTCGGCCAAGTCGATCGAAAATTGTATACACCCGTAATGGCAAGCGGCTTACCTGTGGCGAGGGAGCTTGCTCCCGCTGGGCTGCGCAGCAGTCCCTGCTTTCAAGAGCAAAAGAAGGGCCGCTTCGCGACCCAGCGGGAGCAAGCTCCCTCGCCACAAAAGCACTTCAACCAATATCTCAGCGCTTGGCCGGGATCATCCACACCAACCCGCTCGCCTTCGCCCGCTCATGGCACAACCCGAGCACCACCCGCCGCTCGTCGTTGGTCATCCGGCCCCAGCGTGTGATCTCCGCGACCGTACGCTGGCAGCCGGTGCAAATATCGTCCTCATCCAGGGCGCAGATATTCACGCACGGCGAGGCAACGGGTCTTTCAGGCGTACTCATTCTTCCTGCTCTACCAGGTCACGCGCATAGCGCTGCGAGTTATGCACATAGTGCGCGGCGCTGGCTTCGAGCATTTTCTTCTGCGGCTCGGTGAGTTCACGCACGACTTTGCCCGGCGAGCCCATCACCAGCGAGCCATCGGGAATTTCCTTGCCTTCGCCGATCAGCGAATTGGCGCCGATGATGCAGTTCTTGCCGATTTTCGCGCCGTTGAGGATCACCGCGTTGATGCCGATCAGGCTGTAGTCGCCGACGGTGCAGCCATGCAGCATGGCGTTGTGACCGATGGTCACGCCGGTGCCGATGGTCAGCGGATAGCCCATATCGGTGTGCATCACGGTGCCATCCTGAACATTGCTGTTCTTGCCGATCAGGATCAGTTCGTTGTCACCGCGCAGCACGGCGTTGAACCAGACGTTGGCGCCCTCTTCAAGTTTGACCTTGCCCACCAGCACGGCATTGGGCGCGACCCAGCTCTGTGGATGGGTGTCGACGCGGGCGTCGCCCAGGCGGTATTTCATCTTGTTTTCCTCAGGGCTCACGAACGGGCCATTCGAGCGATGGCTTCAGGTATTGATAAAACTTTTGGGCGGGTGATGCAGGCTGATCTGTTCGTCATAGAGCAGATTGATCAGCTCGACGATCATGATAGCCGTCAACCCCCAGATCTTGAACTCGCCGTAGCGATAACTCGGCACGTACCAGCTGCGACCCTGGTAGTCGATACGATGCGTGTGTTCGCGCGGGTCTTTGCGGAAGAACTCCAGCGGCACGTTGAATACTGCGGCAATCTCGGCATCGTTGGCCTGGTATTCGACAAAGTCCGGGATCACCCCGACATACGGCGTGACCTTGATGCCATGCAGGGAGATCAGCGGGCTGAGCGGGCCGATGACCTCGACCAGCCCCGGTGGCAGGCCGATTTCTTCCTCGGCTTCGCGCAGGGCGGTAAAAATCAGGTCGGGGTCTTCCGGGTCACGGCGCCCGCCGGGGAAGGCGACTTCGCCGCCATGGGTCGAAAGGCCGCTGGCGCGCAGGGTCAGTACCAGCTCGGGCTCGTCACTGCGGGTGATCGGCACCAGAACAGCGGCCTCGGGGAAACGTTTATCGGTCTCCAGCGTGCGCGGTGTGTGGTTGCTTACCCTATGCAGTAGCTCGTCCAGCATGAGTGTTCTCGATCTGTGCCTTACCCTGCATCATGCACCAATCATGGCAGCCGCCCAAGCCCCTGACCGGGCCATGTCGCGAAACGACAACTTGCCGACCGGCACCGCTGCACGCCAAGATAGGCGCAGCATTCAGGAACCCCAGCATGAAATTTTGCAGCCAGTGCGGCAACCCGGTGACCCAGCGCATTCCCGAAGGCGATTCGCGGCTGCGATTTGTCTGTGACAGCTGTCAGACCATTCACTATCAAAACCCCAATATCGTCGCCGGTTGCGTTGCGACCTGGGGCAGCCAAGTGTTGCTCTGCCGCCGCGCCATCGAGCCCCGTCTCGGCTACTGGACGCTACCCGCCGGTTTCATGGAAAACGGCGAGACCATCGAGCAGGCCGCGATCCGCGAAACCGCCGAGGAAGCCTGCGCCCGGGTGCGCAACCTGAGCATCTATACGCTGATCGATGTGCCACACATCAGCCAGGTGCACGTGTTCTTCCGTGCCGAACTGGCCGATCTGGACTTTGCCGCCGGCCCCGAGAGCCTCGAAGTGCAACTATTCGACGAAGCCGACATCCCGTGGGACGAGCTGGCTTTTCGCACGGTGGGGCGTACCTTAGAATGCTTCTTCGCTGATCGCCGCCGCGAGACCTATCCGGTTCGCTCCGAATCGATTCCGCCGCTGGCCCAGCCCGCCATCACCTGAAAACATCTACAAATAAAATATCTGCATCACTCCTGGGGAATCGTTTCAATGCGCTGGTTGCTTGCCCTGCTCTGCCTGTCGTTCGTCACCGTGTCCCAAGCGTCATTCGTGACCACCGTGACGCCATCGAATAGCCCCCGGATCGACAAAATACTGGTGTTCAAATCGGCGCATCAACTGCAATTGATCTCCGACGGCAAGGCACTCAAGACCTATCGCATCTCCCTGGGCAAGGGCGCGAAGAAAGGTCCGAAACTGATTGAGGGCGACAAACGCACCCCGGAAGGTCTGTACTGGATCGACTGGCGCAAGGTCAGCGAAAAATTCAACCTGGCGATGCACATTTCCTACCCGAACATCAGCGATTCGGCCCGCGCCCGCCGCGAAGGCGTCGAGCCTGGCGGGATGATCATGATCCACGGCACGCCGGACACCGAGGACACGCCCGAAGACCTGTTCCACACCCTGGACTGGACCGACGGTTGCATCGCCATGCGCAACATGGACATGCGTGAAGTCTGGGGCCTGGTGCCGGACGGCACGATGATCGAAATCCGTCCTTGACGCCCCACCACTGGTCACCTGAAAAAAAAATAAATCAAAAGATCGCAGCCTGCGGCAGCTCCTACAGGGTTGATACCACTTCCCACTGTAGGCGCTGCCGCAGGCTGCGATCTTTTGTTTTTTACAGCCCACCCCTAATACCACTTCAAACCACAACCCCCGAAAACCGCCATTTCATTGGGCCACAGCCCGATTCGACGCGTTGACATGGTATTCAAGTGGTATTAATTTCCGCCCCACAAGCGAGCAACAACAATCCTATACTCGCGTCGGAAATGACCTACATGAACGACCTCCAGGCCCTACGCCCAGATGACTCCCAGCCGACACCGCTGTACCTGCAGCTGGCGCGTAATCTGGAATCGGCGATCCATTCCGGGCAGTGGAAGGCCGAGCAGGCGATGCCGTCCGAGCGCAACCTCAGCGAGCAACTGGGTATCTCCCGGGTCACCGCCCGCAAGGCGCTGGAAGTGCTGCTTGATCAAGGTCTGATCCGCCGCCTGCAAGGTTCCGGCACCTTCATCACGCCCCGTCTGGAACAACCACTGTCGCGCCTCTCGGGCTTCAGCGAAATGCTCCGCCTCAAGGGTTTCGTGCCCAGCTCGCAGTGGCTGGAGCGCGAAATCACCCTGCCGACTCACGAAGAACTGATCCGCCTGAGCCTGTCGCCGAACGACAAGGTGGCGCGCATGAAACGCCTGCGCAAGGCCGACGACACCGTGATGGCCATCGAGATGAGCACCCTGCCCGCCTCGATCATGCCCAAGCCGCAATTGGTCGGCGATTCGCTCTACGAATACCTCGACGGCATCGGCAAACCGATCGTCCGCGCCCTGCAGCACATCCAGGCGATCAACGCCTCGGACGAGTTCGCCGCGCTGGTCGGCATCGCCCCCGGTACCGCCATGCTGCTGATGACCCGGGTCGGCTATCTGGAAGACAACACGCCGATCGAAGTCACCGACACCTATTGCCGCAACGACTACTACGACTTTGTTGCAGAGCTGCGCCGCTAACCGGGCGAAGCCGTCAAACAGCGAGAACCGAAATGTCCGAAGACAACATCCTCACCGCTCATGGCTGGGTTCGCGGCCGGCTGATCCACGAACACGGCAAAGTCGTGTCGATCGAAGGCGTGCCCTGCGATCCGGCCGACAATGACTTGCCCTACCTGCTGCCGGGTTTCATCGACCTGCACGTCCACGGCGGTGGCGGCAAAGACATCATGGAAGGCGCCAGTGCCTTCGAGACCATCACCAAAACCCACGTGCGCTTCGGCACCACTTCGCTGCTGGCCACCACCATGACCGCGCCGAGCGCCGAGATCTCCAGCGTGCTGAAAGAGGTCGGCGAGTTCTGCGAACAGCGTCCGCAAGGCGCCGCCCGGGTACTCGGTGTGCATCTCGAAGGCCCGTACATCAATCCCGGCAAACTCGGCGCGCAACCGAACTTCGCCCACACCGCGTTGATGGCCGAAGTCGAGGAATACCTGGCGCTGGCGCCGATCCGGGTGATCACCATCGCCCCGGAAATCGCCGGCCACGACGGGTTGATCCGCGAACTCAGCAGCCGCGGCATTCGCATGCAGATCGGCCACACCCTCGGCAGTTACGAGGAAGGCGTCGCCGCTCTGGAGGCTGGCGCGACCAGTTTCACTCACTTGTACAACGCCATGAGCCCGCTGCATCACCGCGAACCGGGCATCGTCGGCGCCGCGTTGGCCCACGCCAAATTCGCCGAGCTGATCCCGGATCTGCTGCACGTGCACCCCGGCGCGATCCGCGTGGCCCTGCGATCGATCCCATGCCTGTATTGCGTCACCGATTCGACCGCGGCCGCCGGTATGCCTGACGGTGAATACAAGCTCGGCAGCCACACCGTGACCAAATGCCTGGGCGGCGTGCGCCTGCCCGATGGCACGTTGGCCGGCAGCACCCTGACCATGGATCAGGCCCTGCGCAACCTGGTGAAGATCGGTTTGCCGATCAGCGAGGCCTCGCAGCGTCTGTCGCAATTTCCCGCCGACTACCTCGGCATCACTGAACGCGGGCGCCTGCAACCGGGTGCCTGGGCCGACTGCGTGCGGCTGGATCGCTCACTCACACTGACCGCCGTCATGGTCGAAGGAGAAGACATTGACTTCAAAAATGCTTGAAGAGGCGCTGTCCTCGTTCGAGGCCGTGCAAGCCCAACTGCAACAGCTCGACCCGCAAATGATCGAGATCGCCGGGCGCCTGCGCCGCCAGCCGCCGCAAGTGGCGATGACCGTCGCGCGCGGCAGCTCCGACCACGCGGCGAGCTACTTCGCTTACCTGACCATGCAGCAACTGGGTGTGCCGGTGGCGTCGTTGCCGATGTCGGTGGTGACCATGCAGCAGGCGCCGCTGAAGGTCAGCGGTCAGGTGGCGTTCGCCTTTTCGCAATCGGGGCAAAGCCCGGATCTGGTCAACAGCCTGCGTCTGTTGCGCAAGCGTGGCGCCCTCAGTGTGTCGATGGTCAATGCCGCCGATTCGCCACTGGAAGCGGCCTGCGAATTCAGCCTGCCGCTGCTCGCCGGCACCGAAAGCAGCGTCGCCGCGACCAAGAGTTTTATCGCCACCCTGAGCGCCAGCGCCCGCCTGATCGCGCACTGGAAAGAAGACAACGAACTGCTGGAAGCGCACAACGCCCTGCCCGAAGGCCTGCGCGACGCGGCGCAGCAGGACTGGAGCGCGGCCATCGACGCGCTGCGCGATTGTGAGCGCCTGATGGTCATCGGCCGTGGTGCCGGTTTTGCCATCGCCCAAGAGGCCGCGCTGAAATTCAAGGAAACCTCGGCGATCCAGGCCGAAGCGTTCAGCAGCGCCGAAGTCCGTCACGGCCCGATGGCACTGATCGACGAGCATTACCCGCTGCTGGTGTTCGCCCCGCGCGGTGCCGAACAGGCCGGCCTGATCAGCCTCGCGGCAGAGATGCGTCAACGCGGCGCCCGTGTGCTGCTGGCGGCGCCGGACGACATCCTCGAACGCGACCTGACCCTGAGCCGCGCCGAACACCCGGCCCTTGATCCGATTCTGGCGATCCAGAGCTTCTACGTGATGGCCGCCAACCTGGCCGTGGCCCGAGGCATGGACCCGGATCAGCCGCGCCACCTGAGCAAAGTGACGCGTACGCACTAAGTCCGAATGACTGCACACCTGATGAGACCGAGCCATGCACAACAACAATAAAGAGCTGACCCTCAGCGCCCCGCTCAGCGGCCCGGTGCTCACGCTCGCCAAAGTCCCGGACGCGGTGTTCGCCAGTGGCGCGATGGGCGACGGCATCGCCATCGATCCGCTGAACGACACCCTGTATTCGCCCTGCGCCGGGGTGATCATCCACGTCGCCCGCACCGGCCACGCACTGACCGTGCGTGCCGACAACGGCGCGGAAATCCTCCTGCACCTGGGTCTCGACACCGTTGAACTGAACGGCGAAGGCTTCTCGATGCTGGTCAAGGAAGGTACGCGGGTCAGCAAGGGCCAACCATTGTTGCGCTACGACCTGGACAAGGTCGGCCAGCAATGCAAAAGCCTGGTCAGCCTGCTGATCCTGACCAACAGCCAGGACTTCCAGGTGCGCCCGATCACGCTCAAACCGGTAAAGGTCGGCGATCCGTTGCTGCACATCGTTGCGCGCAACAGTTCGGTGGCAAATGCTGAAACGCTGGACGGACCCGAGGTTCACGGTCATGTGCTGGTGGCGCATCGCGGCGGCTTGCATGCACGCCCGGCCGCACTGATTCGGCAGACCGCACAAGGCTTCAAGAGCCAGTCGCAGCTGCACTTCGCTGGTAAGTCGGCGCCGTGCAACAGCCTGATCGGGCTGATGGGACTGGCGGTTGGCGAGCAGGATGAAGTGCAAGTCAGCTGTCAGGGGCCGGACGCCGAAGCCGCGCTGCAAGCCTTGCTCAATGCATTGGCGACTGCCCTGCCCGAAGACCACCACGCCGCAGCACCGGTCAGCGCCGCACCGCGCCAACGCCCGGCCGAGGCAGGCGTGCTCCACGGTGTGTGCGCGGCACCGGGACTGGTCGGCGGGCCGCTGTTTCGCTTGAGCGCGATCAGCCTGCCAGTCGATCCCGGCCATCATGATTCAACCGAACAACGACAACGCCTCGACACCGCCCTCAATCAAGTGCGCAGCGAAATCGACGGCACCCTGGCCGAGGCCAAGAGGCACAAGAATGCCGACGAAGAAGCGATCTTCGCCGCGCACCTGGCACTGCTCGAAGACCCGGCCCTGCTCGACGCTGCGCAGCATGCTATCGACCAAGGCACGGCGGCGACTCACGCGTGGAGCCAGTCGATCGACGTGCAGTGCGAAGTCCTGCAACACACCGGCAGCGCGCTGCTGGCCGAACGCGCCAACGACCTGCGCGACCTCAAGCAACGCGTCCTGCGCGCCCTGCTCGGTGAAGCCTGGCATTACGACGTGCCGCCCGGCGCCATCGTCGCTGCGCATGAACTGACGCCGTCGGATCTGCTGCAACTCAGCGCGCAGGGTGTCGCCGGGTTGTGCATGGCCGAGGGTGGCGCGACGTCGCATGTCGCGATTCTGGCGCGCGGCAAAGGCCTGCCATGCCTGGTGGCGTTGGGCGCCGCTCTGCTCGATCAGCCGCAAGGTCAGGCGGTGGTGCTGGATGCCGATGGCGGACGCCTCGAACTGACGCCGAACGCCGAACGCCTGGCCGAAGTCCAGCAAGCGCAAATCGAGCGTCAGCAACGCCGCGACGCGCAACAAGTCAAAGCCCATCTGCCCGCCGAAACCCGCAATGGCGTGGCGATCGAAGTGGTCGCCAACGTGGCCTCCAGCCATGAAGCGGCGGACGCCTTTGCCAACGGCGCCGATGGCGTCGGCCTGCTGCGCACCGAGTTTCTGTTCGTCGACCGGCAGACCGCGCCAGACATCGAAGAGCAGCGCGCCGCCTATCAAGCTGTGCTCGATGCCATGGGTGAGCACTCGGTGATCATCCGTACCATCGACGTCGGCGGCGACAAGCAACTCGACTATCTGCCGCTGCCCGCCGAAGCCAACCCGGTGCTCGGCCTGCGCGGCATTCGTCTGGCTCAGGCCCGTCCGGAAATCCTCGACCAACAACTGCGCGCATTGCTGCAAGTCAGCCCGCTGCGCCGTTGCCGGATCCTGTTGCCGATGGTCACCGAAGTCGACGAACTGCTGCACATCCGCCAGCGGGTCGATGCGCTGTGCCTGGAGTTGGGCATCAATCAGCGCCCGGAAATCGGCGTGATGATCGAAGTCCCCGCCGCCGCGTTGCAAGCCGAACAACTGGCCGAGCACGCCGACTTCCTGTCGATCGGCACCAACGACCTGTCGCAATACACCTTGGCCATGGACCGCGACCACGCAGGTTTGGCCGCTCGCGTCGATGCCCTGCACCCGGCGTTGCTGCGGCTGATCGCCATGACTTGCGCAGGTGCGGCGGTGCACAAGCGCTGGGTCGGCGTCTGCGGTGCCCTCGCCTCCGACCCACTGGCGACGCCGGTGTTGATCGGCCTCGGCGTGACCGAGTTGTCGGTGAGCCCGGTGCAGATCGGTGAAATCAAGGATCGCGTGCGCCAGTTGCACGAGGCCGAATGCCAACGCCTCAGCCTCGACCTGTTGAAACTGAACAGCGCCGCTGCGGTTCGTCACGCCTGCCACCAGCATTGGCCTCTGCACTAACAACAAGCTCTCTATAAAGAGCAGGGAGAACCACCATGTACCAACTCTTCATCGAAGGCCTGCAACGCCTCGGCCGTGCGCTGATGCTGCCGATCGCGATCCTGCCGATTGCCGGCCTGCTGCTGCGTCTGGGTGACACCGACCTGCTGAACATCGCGATCATTCACGATGCCGGGCAAGTGATCTTCGCCAACCTGGCCATGATCTTCGCCATCGGCATCGCGGTCGGGTTCGCCAAGGACAACAACGGCACCGCCGGCCTCGCCGGGGTGATCGGTTACCTGGTGATGATCTCCACCCTCAAAGTGCTCGACCCGAGCATCAACATGGGCATGCTCGCCGGGATCGTCAGCGGCCTGATGGCCGGCGCGCTGTACAACCGCTTCAAAGACATCAAGCTGCCAGAGTACCTGGCGTTCTTCGGTGGCCGACGTTTTGTACCGATCGTCACCGGTTTCGCCGCCGTCGCGCTGGGCGTGGTGTTCGGCTACATCTGGCCGCCGATCCAGCACGGCATCAACAGCTTCGGCACCTTGATGATGGAAAGCGGCAGCTTCGGCGCCTTCGTCTTCGGCGTGTTCAACCGCCTGCTGATCGTCACCGGCCTGCACCACATCCTCAACAACATGGCGTGGTTTGTGTTCGGCAACTTCACCGACCCGACTACCGGCGCACTGGTCACCGGCGACCTGTCACGCTACTTCGCTGGCGATCCAAAGGGCGGCCAGTTCATGACCGGCATGTTCCCGATGATGATCTTCGGCCTGCCCGCCGCGTGCCTGGCGATGTACCGCAATGCGCTGCCGGAGCGGCGCAAGGTGATGGGCGGGATTTTCCTGTCGATGGCCCTGACCTCGTTTTTGACCGGGGTGACCGAGCCAATCGAATTCGCCTTCATGTTTTTGGCACCGCTGCTGTATCTGCTGCATGCGCTGCTGACCGGTTTGTCGATGGCGATCACCAATGCGCTGAACATCCACCTCGGCTTCACCTTCTCCGGCGGCTTCATCGACATGGTGCTGGGTTGGGGGCGCTCGACCAATGGCTGGCTGGTGATTCCGGTCGGGCTGGCGTACGCCGTGGTGTATTACGCGGTGTTTGATTTCTGTATCCGCCGCTTCAATTTGAAAACGCCGGGGCGTGAGGATGTTGCGGCGGCTGACAAGGCTGTTCTCACCGAGAACGAGCGCGCGGCGGCTTACATCAAGGCACTCGGTGGTGCGGAGAATCTGCTCACCGTCGGTGCCTGCACTACCCGGTTGCGCCTGGAAATGGTTGATCGCAACAAGGCTTCCGATGCTGATTTGAAGGCACTGGGTGCGATGGCCGTGGTACGCCCGGGCAAGGGCGGCAGCTTGCAGGTGGTGGTTGGGCCATTGGCCGACAGCATCGCCGACGAAATCCGCCTCGCCATGCCGACGCTGGGGCGTGCACTGGTGGCTGCGCCTGCGGTGGTGGTCGAGGAATCGAAAGCCGTATTGGTCACAGCACCGGAAGCCCAACAATGGCTGACTGCCTTGGGCGGTAGCGAGAATGTGCTGCAACTGGACTGCATCGCCCTGACCCGTATTCGCCTGCAACTGGCCGATGGTAAAGCGCTGTCCGAGGCTCAGTTGAAAGAGTTGGGTTGCCAGGGTGTCAGCCCGTTGGAAGGTGGGGTCTGGCATTTGTTGATTGGCGAGAAAGCGGCGAGTTTGAGTGGGGCGATTGAGGCGTTGGTTAATCGGAGTGAGGTCAGCGCCAAGGTTTAATCAACACAAAAAACCGGCTCAGGCCGGTTTTTTATCGCTGATACGTTCAGCTCAGGGTAAATGCTGTTCTGCCTGGTAATGGCGAGTCTGGAATGGCATCAGCGTTTGAACCTTCAATCCAAGGCTTTCTGCTAACCCCCAAGAGACGGCTAATTGATCCTTGCGATTGCGTAACGAAACCATCTTTGGAGGTGCAACATCCTGCTTCGGCGTCGAGTGCGCGAAAAGCTGCAACGCATGCAGCGTTTCCAGCACGCGACTATCAGACACACAAGAGAAGCGCGTAAACCGCTCCAACAGGTAAGCCGCGCGACGGCGTTCTATATCGTCACTGTGATTTTTCAGAAACGCCTTAACCTCGCTTTCAACACTGGAATTCGAGTACCACACTTCTTTCGCAGCGTTCACCAGCGCGACGTCATCGGCCTGATTGAGCGGGCTCCTGACGAGAGTATCCAACGCGGATGAGAGGACGTGCGCGTCATTCACCTTCGTCACCTCCCTTCTCCAGATAGTCTTGCAATATGTTAGTCAGAACCGAAGTTGGTGGCTCTTTGTTGCCAACATATACATCAATGGCCTGCAATGCCAGACGCCGGAGCTCGCTGGTCAGTATGAATCCAAACCTGAGAAGGGCATTGATGTCGGCGATATCGTGATCGGTAGCCCTGCCCAGTTTTGTAATGGCTATGTCGACGGGCGCAGCAATATGTACACGCAGAGGGGACACCCGCGAAAACTCTGGCATGGGAATACTTCGAGACCAATAGTCCTCGTGAATCGGGCCAAAGCTAGTGTTGTATTGCAAGTCGTAGTTCAACTCCATCTTTCGCGCAGAACGCTCATCGACAAACGGCTCCGGCACCTCGGCAAGCAGCGTACGCAGGTCGAATCCTGCCGGAATACAAGCCTCATAGATTTCCGCGTCGACGTCCAACGATATGCGGTGATTGGTGTAGAGGTGAACCGCGCATCCTCCAAACACGATGATCTTGACCGCCCCCGGCGCAGCGTTCTCTTGAATCAGTTCCGCCTCGACTGACTTGAACATCGATACCAGCGCCCGCCCCAACGCGGTGTTCGTGTTGATACGGGGCGTAACGACGGGAAGCAATTCCATTTTAAACCTCAGAGTCATAGCGACGGCTCAGTGAAAGAGCAACAGCCCGTTTTCGGTCTATTGCCAAGTTCGCTGTTTGCCAGAGACAACCCAAGGTAGAGAGGCTGCTTCCGAGGGACAACCTGAAAATCCGGTAGGAAAAATCTACTAATTGATGAGGTACAGGAAGTATTCCGACAGCTAGAAAAATGCTTTCGCGAGCAAGCTCACTTCCACAGTGAAGCATTTCAAATGTGGGAACCAGCCTGCTGGCGATGAACGATGGGCGCTCGTCAGGTCTGTGGATCGACTCGGTCCAGCGCCCGGTTTACCGCGAGTTCGGCGAGCATGATGATTTGCTGGATCGCCAGAGCGGTGCTGCGTTGCAGGCCGCTGAGTTCGTTGGCAAAGTTGCTGGCCATGGCACTGGCAGAGGCCAACGATTCGTAGGCGTGGGCCAGCAAGGTTTCGGTGTCGATGCTTGGGTTGACCAGGAACATTGTGCTGGACTGATGCGCCTGAGCGGGCTGCAGGGTGAAGTAGAAATCGACAGCGCGCTTGATGGCTTCACGGTCTTTCGTCAGGTCTTCAACCCGGATGGCGTCGACGGGTGGTGCTGTGGTTTCGTGGGGTGGATCGGGTATTAGCTTATCCATGTCTCAATTTCCTCTAATAAGTGCGAGAGCCACTTATTCCCGATCTCACTCGAAGAAAAGGTGGCAGCCATGTACGGGGTGAGATCACCGGTATGGATAAACCCGGCAGGACGTTCGTCCACCCGCACACAGCCGCCATAGAGAATCGCGTCAGTTTAAGCTGGCAGCGATTATGGAGGGACATGCACAAGTATCCAAATGAATAGCCGGGGATCTCACACCCGGTCGCTGAATTGGCAACGACAGACAAAGCCTAGAGACCGGGCGTCCGAGGGACAACCTGAAAACCTTGTGGGAAGGTTCTGGTTATTTGACACAGATTTAAACAGGCCCAATGTCCTTGGTGACCGGACTGACCCCATCGCCAGCAGGCTGGCTCCCACAATTTCAACCCGGTGTATTCAGGTAGAGATTGGTCGGCTGTCAG